>NZ_JBNUPF010000014.1:0-58523 GCF_050409565.1 Facklamia sp. P12955 | reverse complement strand
ATTTTTAGACATAAAAGGACCCCCAAAAGTTAGTTTTTAACTCGAACTTTTGGGGGTCACTTCAAATTTAGAGGTTTTTTGAAGCTAATTTTATAGAGTAGATTGTTGGTGTATTAAAGCTGAACTTCATTTATAATAATAGTAAGACTTTTTAAAAAGGAGAAGGATTTATGGATAGAGGATTTAAACTAGTCAATAAGCTTTTTATTTTCACTATATTATTAGCTTTATTATATACTCCTATTTCTGCTAAAGCGAATCAAATAACCACAGAGTCATTAACAGAAACTAAAACATCAATAGAAAACAAAGTGGATCAAGAATTACTTAAGAAACTTTCAGAATCATTAATTGATTTGAAAGAGGTTGAAGAATTTGAGGTCAAGATGAAGTGGACCAACCTGGATAAAAATCAAGCGATGGGGCAAGCGACCTACCAAGTAGATGTTACAAAAGGAGACCTGAAGGGCGATTTAAAGTTTCAAATGGAAGATGATTATCCCGAGACAGCAGATTTTGGCTTTATATCATATGGAAGACACCGTTTGTTCTATGTAAAAGAATTTGCTTTTTTAGATAGCCTAGCTTATTTTAAACAAGCTTTTTTTAATTACCAGTTTGATAAACAAATGGCTAAGTACACTAATCTTTATACAGAATTTTCAAATGAAACAATCGGGACGGTTAATCTTAATGAAAAGCCTGCGACTTCTTTGCTGCTCATTCCTAATCGGGATAAGTTAATGAGAGTAGATAAGGGACAATTAAGTTTCAAGAAGGATCAATATCATTTAAATATTGAAAGAATCGATATTCCAAGTCTTTTCTTTGATAAGCACCCCTTCTTATCCATCTCTTATCGTTTAGATCATTTAATTCAACCTTCTACTTCATCTATCATGAGCGAGTATCAAGATTGGGAAAATCAATTCAACCATCAAATTAAAATTAATGAGCAAGCGAATGATTTTTTATTCGGAACAAAAATTGAATCCGAATTTTCTAACCATTTACAAGTTAAGGAAACGGAACACCGAACACCACAGTTCAATAAAACACTAAATTTGATGAGCCAAGGTTTAACTGATAAATTAACGAGTTTCACCATGGACTTTGATCCAGATAAACAAATTTTAGATGTTACCTTGGAGGGTATTGTAGAAAATGTAGCTTTTAACTTTTTTAGCAAAGATACAGCTGAACTTACTACTAAAAGAGTTCGATTAGAATATTCTTTTAAACCTAAAAAAGTAGTTATTCCCCAAAGAACAAGTCTTAAAACAATCAGTCCGGCAGCTGCTGACTATTTAATGGAAGAATTACTATCAAAAGAGAAAAAGTAATGCTTTAAGAAATGGGCTTGTTTTCTAGAGGCTTCTACTATAAATGATCTTAAGAATGAAAGAGGTAATAGAATGAAGTGTTTTTATTTAAAAGATTTTGCGAGTCAAAGAATTCAAGCAGGAGAAAAATTAATAAGGTTAGAAGACTTTGAAGCTCCTGATGATATTAAAGATGCACCTGAGGGGATGATTATCTTTATTACTGATCGCAGTCATAACTTTAAAGGGCAAGCTTTCGTTGGTCGGCAAAACAAAGGCTTTGCTTGGGTTTTTAGCTTAAATTTGGAAGATTTGTGGTCCAAAGAACTCTTTTCAATTTACTTTCAAGAAGCTGTTGAACGTAGACAATCTCTATTGGACGACCCTACAACAACGGGTTTTCGTTTATTCAATGGTGAAGGAGATGGATTAGGAGGAATATCAATCGACTGGTATGACCATTTCATTCAAATCAACTGGTATTCTAAAGGTGCTTATGAGTATCGCGATTGGTGGCTTGAAATTCTTTTAGAATCTCCACTTGAAGTTGCAGGTATATACGAAACCAAGCGTTTTCCAATAGGTGATAGTGAAAAAGCAATGGGACATGTTACCGGAAAAGAAGCCCAACAGCCTCTAATTATTAAAGAACAGAATCGAAAGTATGCTATTTATTTAGGTCAGGATTGGATGACAGGCCTTTTTTTTGATCAAAGAGAGGTACGACAGTATATTCAAGAGCAAGCAAAAGGCTTGTCTGTGTTAAATCTTTTTTCATACACGGGTGCATTTTCAGTTGCAGCTAGCCTAGGTGGTGCCAGTAATACTATCAGTGTAGATGTAGCTAACCGTTCATTAGAGTTAACTAAAGAAAATTTCTTAATTAATCAATTGGACGCTGACAATTTATCTAACGAGATTAGAATTATGGATGTGTTTGATTATATTGACTATGTCAAACGCTCTTCAAAAGATTTTGATATGGTGGTATGTGATCCTCCTAGTTTTGCCCGAACCAAACGTTATGTTTTTTCAGCCTTAACTGATTATATAAAAATGGCTAAAGATTTGTTTAAAATAACGAAAGCAGGAGGTTTGTGTGTCTTATCCACAAACCATTCAGCTTACTCAAAAGATAAATTTATTGAGGATATGAATGAAGCTGGGCGTTTAAGTGGCAAGAAGGTTCAATTGATTCAAAGTTTTAGACTTCCCGAAGACTACCCTTCTTCCGTTGATCCTACGAGTCAGTATCTTACAGTTCTGGTATATTATTGTTCTGAATAAGAAAGGCAGGGAGTAAGAATGTCTTATATTGCATTAAAAGAAGTTGTTAAAGAATATAAAACTGGCGAAGTCGTTACACGAGCAAATGATGGAGTCAGTTTTACAATTGATGAGGGAGAGTTTGTGGTTATTTTAGGTCCTTCCGGAGCTGGTAAATCAACTACACTAAATATCTTAGGTGGAATGGATCAAGCGACCTCCGGACAGGTAGTTATAGATGGAGAAGACATTGCTAAATACAAGGCTAAGCAGTTAACGCGTTTTAGGCGAAATAACGTTGGTTTTGTCTTTCAAAATTATAATTTAGTTCCTAACCTAACAGCTAAAGAAAATGTGGAATTAATGATCCACATTGCTAAAAGTAATATGCAAGCAGAAACCGTACTTAAAGAAGCAGGGTTAGGACATCGATTAGATAGTTTTCCTGCTCAGCTATCTGGTGGAGAGCAACAGAGAGTTTCTATTGCGCGGGCCTTAGCAGGTAGACCCAAAATTCTTCTTTGTGATGAGCCTACAGGTGCTTTAGATTATGAAACCGGCAAACAAATTTTGAGATTATTACAAGATACATGTCGAGAAACACGTACAACTGTTGTGGTAATCACTCATAATACGGTGATTTCGAAAATGGCAGACCGTGTGATTAAAATTCGTAATGGACAAGTAGAAGAAATCGTCAAAAATCCGCATCCTACTAATGTATTAGATTTACATTGGTAGAAAGGAGGTAACATGAAATCGCTCATAAAGGATATCTTTCGTGAGATATTAAAAAGTTTCCCACGATTCTTATCGATATTAGCTATTATTAGTCTAGGAGTTGCTTTTTTTATTGGAATCAAAGCAACAGGACCAGCTATGGTAGAAACCGCGCGTGACTATTATGAAACTTATGATTTGCCCGACGGTCGTATATTATCTACTCAAGGTATTAATGATAATGACATTAAAGAAATTAAAAATTTAAAAGATGGCGCAGAACTTCGGTTACGTCCCATTAAATCAGTTATTGGTATGGTTGAGCCAAGTACTCAACCTATCAAAGTTTTTGGTATCAATGAACAAGATAAAAAATATTATCAATTGGTTGAAGGGAGATTTCCACAGAAAGCTTCTGAAATCACATTGGATAGTAAGTATCTTGATTTAATTAATACTGATCCAAACGAGTCTGTCAAAGTTGGAGATAAGGTAAAAATCACTCTGAACCAACGAGCAAGTGAAGACGCTATAGATAGTGATAATTCAGATTCAATCTTTTCAATAAAAGATAGTGAATTGATAACAAATGAGTTTGAAGTTGTTGGATTTGTTCAAACACCACTTTATTATGAACGCATTAATCGAGGCCTCGACCATTCTGTTTTTGGGTTAATTCAAGAAGATCAAATACAAGCCAGTTACTATAGTGAAGTTTTCTATTGGATACGTAATAATAGAAAGAGAGCTTATGAACCAGCTTATCAATCAAGGCTCGATCAACTAAAAATTAAATTAGAAGATTTGTTAGCTAATCGTCCAAAACAGCGTTTGGAAGCCAGTAAAAAGGATATTCAAGCTAAATATGATGAGGTTAGTTCAGATTTAGAAGAAGCTAATAATGACTTTGAGGCGGCAAATAAAAAAATCTCCGAAGTCGAAAAGACACTGATAGATTCTGAACAAGACCTTCAAGAAGCTAAGATAGAATTTAGTCAAATTGAAGAAAACTTATTGCGGCAGTCTCTAGAAGGCAATATAGACTCTAATAATCCTCAAGCTTTAGGAAAGCCTGAAGAACAAGCAGAGTTGTTGGAAGGTCAAGAACAAAGCTTAATGGCTAGTAATGAGTTGTTTTTCGGAGAAAATCAACTGAGTCGCTCAAAAAAAGCTGTAGCAGATAGTATTGCTGAGAATAATCTAGAATTAAGAGAAGGACAATTAGCACTTGAGGAACTTAAAGAATTAGAAGCAGATTTAAAAGAACCGACTTATCATGTGTTGACACGTCAAGACGATGCAGCTTATAAATCTCTGAAAGAAAATGCGGAAAAATTGAATGTTATTTCTAATTTGTTTCCAGTTTTCTTTTTTGCTATTGCCGTTTTAGTTGTTTTCACAACTGTTAAGCGCATGTCAAGTGAACAAAGAAACTATATGGGAACCATGCAACAAATGGGATACCATCGCTGGCAAGTAATCTTAAAATTTGTGGTGTATGCTGGATTAGCAGGAGTGATTGGAATAGTCTTAGGAATATCTTTGGGCTATCGTATCTTTCCACCAATCATTCTACAAGCATATAATTCCATGTTTTATTTGGCTAACCCATTGATTCCTCGCTCTTTATATTGGAATATGATTGTCGGTGCTATTGCTTTAGCTTGTACACTGATACCAGCAATATATACACCTTATGTATTGTTAAAGCAAGCTCCTGCACAACTTTTAAGACCTGAACCCCCTAAACAAGGTAAACAAATTTTACTTGAAAATTGGACTGAGTTTTGGAAACGCTTATCTTTTAATCGTAAAATGACTTTGAGAAACCTTTTCAGATATAAAGGAAGAAATCTCATGACTTTCATTGGTGTAGCAGGCTGTTCAATGTTAATTCTCACTGGTTTTGGAATTAGTGATACTATTTCAGGTTTGCTTTCTAATCAATTTGAGCAATTACAACGCTATGATGCTACCCTGGTCTTGAATGAAGATTTAGGCCAATATCAAACTCAAAAACTGCAAGATGAATTAGCAGATTACGAAGGCATTGAAGCGTATTATCCAATCCGTTCAGAATCCTTAGAATTAGAAAATGATGTTGAAAAAGAAAATGTCAATTTAATAGTTCCGCTAGGTGATGTTCAATCATTTAAAGACTTTGTATTTGTAAGACAAGGTGGAGATGATAAAGTGGCTGAACCAGTTGATTTAGATGAAGCAGGACCTCTTTATACAGAACGATTAGCTGAGTTATTCAACTTAAAACCCAACTCTAAAGCTATCTTTAAAATGGACGATGAAAATTATACGATTCCTTTAAAGGGAGCAGCAGAAAACTATGTCAATCATTATCTCTATATGGGAGAAAATGACTACAATCAGGTGTTTGAAAAGCCCGCTCAAATTAATGCTTTTTTACTGAAATATGAAGCTAATGCCAAAGTGACTCGTATAGAAGACCAGTTACAAGATAATGAGGATGTTCAAGCTATCGTTAATATAACTAATATAGAAGAAGTAGTTAGCAAGACGATGGATAGTTTATACGTCATTACAATTGTTTTAATCGTTTCAGCGGCAGCCTTAGCTTTTGTGGTCTTGTATAACTTGACCAATATTAATATAGAAGAGAGAAATCGTGAACTGGCCACTATCAAAGTTTTAGGTTTTTATGCAAGAGAAGTGAGTTTGTATGTCTATGAGGAAATCTTTATAATCACAGTATTAGGTTCTTCTTTTGGCCTGATAGCTGGACGTGTGCTTACACATATTATTATGAAACAGATGCAAATGAATTCAATGCTCTTTTATCCTAGGGCAACCCTAGCATCCTTTTTAATATCCTTTATTCTTACATTTATTTTCTCAAGTTCTGTTATGCTGATCATGCACCAAAAAATAAAACGTATTAATATGGTAGAAGCTCTCAAGGGACTTGATTAATCAGTCCCGTATTGTTAAGCCCTTTAAGAATATGCTACAATGGTTTAAGTTAAGAACCAATTATAGAGCGACTATCTAAGAGGAGGCAATCAAATGAAGTGTCCAAATTGTGGACGGAAAGTCCGTAGTAAGACCCAATGTGCGTACTGCGGTTATAGATTTAATCAAGCAGATAAAAAAGAACAGAGTTTATTGAAAAAGAGAAAACCTAATGATGAAATATCAGTTGAAAAAGATATCCGTGGTCTAAATGAAGTAGCTGATAATGAAAAACATTCTCAAGCTATCAAAGACAATAGACAGCACGTTCCTGTTAGGCGATCTCTTGAAAAAGAATTAGCAGAAGCAGAAAAAGAAGCCAAATTAGCTTATGAACGTTCACTTCAATCAAATTCAAAAGGCAATGAATCGGAAGAGGATTCAGAAGAAGCTTTTAAGAAAAGGGCAGACGAAATTTTATCTTATCCGTACACTGGCTCATTATTTTCTGATGAATCCACCGATAATGCTGAAGATTATATTGTCCCTAGAACTAAAAAGACTAGTTTTGGTAAAACGCTTTGGACTATTGTCAAATGGTTAATTTTATTGGCAGCCTTTTTTTTAATGTTTGTTTACGGACCTCAATTGGTAGGCATGGTTAAGAGTTATTTGGACCCAATAATAAATCAA
The DNA here is from genome assembly GCF_050409565.1 of Facklamia sp. P12955. NCBI lineage: Bacteria > Bacillati > Bacillota > Bacilli > Lactobacillales > Aerococcaceae > Facklamia > Facklamia sp. P12955. Next base: position 51,597 of record NZ_JBNUPF010000014.1, on the reverse strand, counting down.
AATAGTGAACAACCTGTCCAAGAAACTGAGACTTCTCAACTTCCAAAGGATACTGAAAAAACAATGAATGTTACTTCAGATAATTCTTCTTCTGAAGTAAAATCAGAAGAAGAAAATCAAACAACCACTGTAGAAGATACTGTTTTTGAAATAGAAAAATCAAAGGTAGATGTGGATGCTTATCCGATGATTACAGTTAATCTCGATTTTGCCAACTCTCTTTCTGATGTAGATCAAGAAACATTTAACTTTAAAGTGAAATATAATGAGACTGAAGCAGAATTGAAGGATGAGTTTTCTCTTTTTAAAGAAGGCAAGAAACTTAGATTATCCTTTAATGATCCCGCTTTATCAGTGATTGGTGAAGATACAAGTCAACAAGAGCTTTTAATAAGTGCAGAGAATTTTTCAGAACGCATCGCTTATGAAGTACCAAATAAGCAAGATCAAGCAGAAAGAATTGATCAGTTTAATCAAATAGTTACCAATTACTTTTCTAATCAGGAAACAGTAGCTTTACAAATTCAACAGCTAGGAGATAAAGCACCCTTTGTTTATGAAAACCAAACAATGGAGGCTGATCGTCTAATCGCTTGGTTTATTTTACAACGTACCTATGAATTGCTAGCAGAAGAAACAATTACTCTTGACCAAGAAATCCCTGTTAAAACACAATTAATTGCTTCTGGGGATACAGGACAAGTGGCAAGTCAAGCTAGAGATTCCTATACAGTCCAAGAGTTGATTGATTTAACTATTCAATCAGGAGATGCCTCTGCCATGAATCATCTCGTTCAGCTTGCTGAGGGTGTCAACCGCTTTAACTACTGGTTAAAAGAGTCTGGATATTTTGCTACTCGTATGAACGCTCCATTAGCTATTGAAGAAGATAGGTACATAACGGGTGCAGTCACTGATGTAACGGACTTAGCTAATTTACTTGTCAAATTAGCTAAAAACGAATTGATTGATGGAGAATATGACGACTTGCTGAAAGAATCAGTCAATCTCTCACCATTCACAGATAAATTTCCCAATTATAATGCTAATGTGACTCAACGTTACGAATTATTAACTACCGAAGAAAACCCACAACTTCAACATATTGCCGGGATTGCTCAAGCAGCAGGAGAAGACTATATTTTTGTAGTTCTTACAAAAAAATTCACTGAACCTTATGAAATGAATGGTAAGATAAGCCAAACAATTAATGATATACTCATACAATATTTAGCGAACCAAGAAGGTGCTGAGATCTTAGAAAATGAAACTACTCTTGAGGTGACGCAAGAACCAGTTCAGACTACTCAAGCAGTAGTAACCCCACCTGTTACATCGGTTGAAACAGGTGTAGAGCCGACAGATAATTTATATAATGGCAAGCAAACAGAAAACTATTACTGGTTTGGCGATGAATACCGTAGAGGCACCTGGTATCAAGATGAAAATGGTGCTTGGTATTATTATTAAAAGGTTTATTCAAATGATTAGTTTTGAGATAGAAAGACTTCAATTTAAGAAGTCTTTCTATTTTTAAGAGCTTTTCCACTTCTCACATCACTTTTTAGGTGTATAATAGAGAAAAAGGGAGGAATTTCAATGAGTCCTACACTGATACAAATCGTTATTCATGCTATTAAAGAGAAATTTCAAACTGAAAAAGCTTTTTATGCGGAAAAGTTAGGCATTAGTCCTCAATCTTGGGACCGATGGAAAAAAGGAGAACAAGGTTTAAAATTTGAAAATATCCAAATAATATCGACTTTATTTACTGACTATGAATGGATGCTTGTTCAAAAAGTTGTGCGAAATGCTGAAATAATTCCAGAGGTTTCAGCTAATCCTGTTGGAGAATACCTCTATCTTAAATATCAAATCGCCAAGACTTGGGTTAACCATGGTATGGTACGCTTAGAATGGCATCAGAGTGAAAGCTCAGAAAACCAACAGAACACAATGATCTTGCAATTAATTGCAGATTATCAATTTTGGGGATACAACGATATAATAGAAATTCGTCTACCTGGAGTTTTGAGACAACAATTAGAAACTGATGAGGTAAAACTCTTACAATGGTTTGATGACCAAAGTGATAAAGTAAGAGACACTGTCGAAGAATAAAAATAGAGTGGTGAAGCTATTTGGTGCAAAGAAAACGCAAAAAAGCTCATAGACCCAGAAAAAAAACTTTGAAAAATAATAAGAAACTTAAACAATTCAAAAAATGGCAGGAAGCTTTCTTTAAACGATTAGGATGTTTAAGCTTCTTTATGATTATCTTTATTAGTTTACTTTTTGTGTTGTTATTTCGTTGGATGTCACAACCGGCTCCTAATTTTTATCAAAATGAGCTTTATCAATCAGATCACTTGCTCAAAGAACAATTTATTGCAGATTTGGTCCCAACTGCCCAAGCTTTACAAAGAGAGTTTGGTGTCTATGCTTCTGTGTCTTTAGCTCAAGCTGTTTTAGAATCGGACTTTGGTAGAAGTCAATTAGCTAGCCAGCATAATAATCTATATGGTGTAAAAACAAGTGCTGACGATCCTAATTCTGCACTCTATCCAACAATGGAGTTTTTTGATGGCGAGTGGGTTGAGATTAAGGATTATTTTAAGGTGTATCCTTCTAGACAAGCATCAATGCGTGAGCACGCTCTTTTAATGATTAATGGAACTTCTTGGGATCCTAATCAATATCAAGCTGTATTACAAGCCAAGGATTTCCAATCACAAGCTCAGGCATTACAAGATTCGGGTTATGCAACCGATCCAAATTACGGAGAAAAATTAATAAATATGATTGAAGAGTGGCAATTGGATCAATATGATCAACCATAAAAAGAATAATATGATGGGAGGGATAAAATGGTTCGAAGACATCAACCAGGAAGTATGATTGGTATTATTGGAGACTCACTTACAACCGCTTTACTGGCCCAAGAGGCCGGAAGATTGGGGTATCGTGTAGCAAGCATGGTGAGTCATGATGAAAACCCGGTCAAACAATTTTCTTATTGGCAAATAGTCGATGCTAACTATCAAGACGAGAGTTTAATCGAATTTGCAAGCTTAGTGGATATGATATATATTGAACCAGGTATTTTATCAAACCGACATTATAAATTATTGGAAGAATATACTGACTTGGCTTTATCAGAAGATTTAGTTGCAATTACAACAGACCGTTTAATTGAAAAAGTTTATTTAGACTCTACTAAAAGTTTAGTAGCTCCTTTTTCAATGGTGACTTCCATTGAAGATATTAAAGAAGCGATAGAATATATAGGTTATCCTTGTGTTCTTAAGTCAGGACAACGACATTTGAATCAAGCCAAGGACCACATTCTTCTATTCAATGAGGATGATTTACCTTTAGCAGAGAAGAAAGTTGAGCAAGCAACATGTATACTTGAGGCTTGGATTCCAGTTGAGAAGAGAGTTTCTTTGACTGTTGTCAGAAATGAGCGAGGAGAATTATTGATTTATCCTCCCTTTGAATTAGTAGATAAAGGGTTAATTATTGGTACACAAGTAAGGTATCCTGCGCGTATTGTTGATGAGGTTTCTAATGAAATCAACCGATTAGGCCGATTAATTGCTGAGTCACTTACATTGATTGGGGCTTTGACATTAGAGTTCTTTATTACATCTTCTGGTGTTATTTACATCAATCAAGCTTCGATTGGCTTATCGCAAGCGGCAACTTTTACAATCGGCTCGATGTCCATATCGCAATTCGAAGCGTGTATGCGAGCACTGTCAGGCTTGCCTTTGCCTACTTTAAAAGTAAAATCAGCAGCAGCTATAGCGATTCCTTTAGAATATTTAAATATAGAAAATGTCATGACACAATATATGTCTCGCACAGATTGGGGTTTTGCTTTAGTAAATTTTCCTGGACAATTACACAATCATTTGGAAGGACAGGTAATCATAACGGGAGATAGTTTAATATCGTGTGATCGGCAAATTGAAATGACCGGATTATATAAAATTCAATAGAATTAAGAAGCTGAAGGGATAGCCTTGGCTTCTTTTTATTTTATGAGGAGTTGAGAGAAGGCTATAAAGGACATAGGAGATTGTTCTTATTTTTGATATAATATCAAATATTGGAAGCGTTGGTGAAATGGAGTGATAATATGAATTTATTAGAAAGTATAGGTCGATTAAATAATAAGCAAAAGGAGGCTGTATTGACTACCCAGGGACCGCTGTTAATAGCCGCTGGGGCAGGTTCAGGAAAAACACGGGTTCTTACTCACCGAATCGCTTATCTTGTTGAAGAAGAAAGAGTAAATCCTTGGAATATATTGGCTATTACTTTTACAAATAAAGCCGCAAATGAAATGAAAGAGCGGATTAAAAACTTAGTTGGCCCAGATGCAGACTCTATATGGGTCTCAACATTTCATGCAATGTGTGTGAGGATACTTAGAAGAGAGGGCGAAAAAATCGGTTATCAACGAAATTTCTCAATCGTAGACCCATCTGAACAACTAACTTTGATGCGTCAAGTGTTAAAAGAATTAAATTTAGATAGCAAACAATTTAAAGATAAGAATCTTCTATGGCAAATTGAACAAGCAAAAAATGAAGGTAAAAGCCCAGCACATTATTTACAAACTGCCGGTAATTTTGTTGAAGAAATTTATGCAAAAGTCTATCAACTTTATCAGACAAAATTAAAACAAGCCAACGCCATGGATTTTAATGATTTGATTCTTAATACTGTTAAATTATTAGAAGAATATGATGATGTCCGTCACTTTTATCAGCATAAGTTTCAATATATTCATGTTGATGAGTACCAAGATACCAATAATACTCAGTATCAACTCATTCGATTATTAACAGGAATTCTTAATAACATTTGTGTAGTAGGAGATGCTGATCAATCTATTTATGGCTGGCGCGGCGCAAATATGGAAAACATTTTAAACTTTGAATCTGACTTTCCTCAAGCTAAAACGATTCTATTAGAACAAAACTACCGTTCCAGTCAAAATATTTTAGCTGCAGCTAATAGTGTGATTAAAAATAATCGAAATCGTAAAGTTAAGAAATTATGGTCTAATAAGGACAAAGGAAGCAAGATTAAGTTTTATCATTCAGACAACGACTCAGAGGAGGCGCTTTTTGTTATTCAAGAAATTATTGAGCTTAAAGATCGTTTTAATTTAAAAAATGATGATTTTGCTATTCTTTATCGAACTCAAGCTCAGTCACGCTCTTTAGAGGACCAGCTGTTAAAAGCCAATTTACCTTATAAAATTATTGGGGGCTTGAAGTTTTATGCTCGTAAAGAAATCCAAGACACCTTGGCTTATTTAAGGTTAATTAATAACCCCGCTGACAACCTTAGCTTTAATCGAATTGTGAATGTTCCTAAACGTGGAATTGGAAATACCACTATCGAGCGGTTATCAAATTTTGCTGCTCAGATTCAGTTACCCTGGTTCATGGCGATCGATTATTTAGATCAGTCTCAACTATCTAAAGCAGTACAAAAGAAATTACAAACGTTTGCTCAAATGGTTAAAAATCTTCAAGAACAAGCAAAATATCTCTCTATGAGTGAACTAGTAGAGCAAGTGTGGCAGCTTTCAAACTATACTCAGGCTTTAATTGAAGAAGGCACTCTTGAAAGTCGAGCTCGCTTAGAAAACTTAGAAGAATTTGCTTCAGTAACTAAACTTTTTGACCAAGAGGATCATAGTTTACTGTTAGAAAAAGATCCTGATTTTCAAAATCAAGATCAAAGCACTATCGAATCGCAAGCAATTTTAGAAATATCAGGTTCAAATGTTGCTTTGGATCTATTTGAGTCAGCAGTGGAAAGTGAGGACGATACTAATCAATCAACAGCTTTATTGACTCAATTCCTTACAGAATTGTCTTTGGTTAGTGATAACCAAGAAGAGGATGAACAAATGGGTATCACTTTGATGACTCTACATGCAGCCAAGGGCTTAGAATTTCCGGTTGTCTTTATTGTTGGAATGGAAGAAGGGATTTTCCCATCCTATCGTTCTTTTGATAATGAAGAAGATTTAGAGGAAGAAAGAAGATTAGCCTATGTAGGAATGACACGCGCTGAGGAAATATTATATTTAACAGCAGCATCCAATCGTCTACTATACGGACGTTATCAGCAAAATTTAGTTAGTCGATTTATAGATGAGATTGAACAAGATTTACTTGAGCATATTGGACTTCCAGGAAGAGTCAAAAGATTTACTGCAAATAATCGAGGAAAAAACCAAGCCAATAGAGTTAAGTTAAGTCCCCCTTCGGCTCCCGTTAAGAAGAAGCGAGCTTTCCAAGCAACTTCAAATGTCAAAGGTCTAGAAATGATTAACTGGCAAGTGGGAGACAAAGTGGACCACAAAGCTTGGGGTCAAGGGACAATTGTAAAAGTTGACAAGTCAGCTAGCGACCAAATTTTAAAAGTAGCTTTTCCAGAGCAAGGAATTAAACAGTTAATGGCAGCATTTGCTCCAATTACTAAGTTATCAGATTAGGAGGCTCCTGATGTCTAATCAGCAGAAAGAAAGACAACGTTTAGATGCTTTAAAAGAAAAATTAAATAATTATGCTTACTCTTACTATGTATTGGATCAGTCATTAATTACGGATGCAGAGTATGATGAGCTGTATCAAGAATTGCTCATGATTGAAGCTAAGTATCCGAAGTGGGTCACTTTGGACTCACCTAGTCAGAGAGTGGGTGACCAGCTGTTAGAAGGTTTTCAAAAGGTTAAACATGCTCAAACCATGTACTCTTTAAGTAATGCTTTTAATGAAGCAGACATACATGCTTTTATTAAAAAGGTAGAAGAAGTGGTTGGGTCTCAGCATTCTTTTATCTGTGAGTGTAAAATCGATGGTCTTGCCATTGCCTTAACTTATGAAGATGGTTTGTTTGTTCGAGGAGCTACACGAGGTAATGGTCAAACGGGAGAAGATATTACTCAAAACCTACGAACAATCCATTCCTTACCATTACGACTGAGAAAGCCCGTTTCAGGTGAATTTCGAGGAGAAGCTTATATGCCTAAAGAGGTCTTTTTAAAATTAAATGAACAAAGAGATGAGGCAGGGGAAAGTCCCTTGGCTAATCCTCGCAATGCGGCAGCTGGTGCATTGCGACAGAAAGATCCCGCAAAGGCAGCAAAGAGGCAACTAAACATATTTATGTATAATTGCTCTAGTCAATCGGATATAGAGGCAACTTCTCAAGGAGAACTCCTAGAAGAGATGGAAGCTGTTGGCTTAAGAACGAACTCTTTTAGAAAAGAATGTCATAATTTTAATGAAGTATGGGAGTTTATCCAAACGGTTGGCCAAAAAAGGCACCAATTACCCTATGAGATTGATGGAGTGGTTATTAAAGTCAATGCTTTTGAATATCAAGAAAAATTGGGGCATACTATTAAAGCGCCCCGTTGGGCAATTGCCTATAAGTTTCCAGCAGAAGTTGCTCAAACAACTTTACTTAATGTAGATTGGACAGTGGGTAGAACTGGAGTAGTTACCCCTACCGCTATTATGGAGGCTGTTCAATTGGCAGGAACTACTGTTCAAAGAGCAAGTCTTCATAATGTAGATCTTATTGAAAAACTTGATTTACATATAGGTGATCAAGTCGTTATCCATAAGGCAGGAGATATTATTCCCGAAATATTAGAGGTTGATCTAACTAAAAGAAAGCGAGATGATCGACCGGTAGCTATTCCTACCGAATGTCCACAATGTCATGAAGAGCTAGTGAAAATTAAAGATGAAGTGGCTTTAAGATGTGTTAATCCTAACTGTCCCGCCCAAAGGTTGGCTCAGATTACTCATTTTGTTTCCCGATTAGCCATGAATATTGATGGTCTGGGTGAAAAAATTATTGAGCAATTATTGGACCATCATTTGATTGAAAATCCGGCTGATCTTTATTATCTCAAGCAAGAAGACCTTTTAAAACTTGATAAGATTAAAGAAAAGTCAGCTAACAACTTGATCCAAGCGATTAATGAGTCTAAGGATAGGGGATTAGATCGATTACTATTTGCTTTGGGAATTCGTCATGTCGGTGCAAAAGCTGCTCGCCTAATTGCCGAAGAATTTGGTACAATAGAAACAGTGATGATTGCCGAGGCAGAACAAGTCGGTCAAATTGAGGGCATAGGTGAAATCATCTCTCAATCACTGGTTCATTATTTCCAACAAGAGTCTTCATTAAAATTGATTGATCGTTTAAAAAAAATAGGTGTCAAAACCGATTTTCAAACAACCGTGATTGGCACTCAACAGACCAATGAATTTAAAGGAAAGACTATTGTTCTAACTGGTAGTATGAATGCTTATACTCGTAATGAAGCAAAGCAAATTTTACAAAATTTAGGAGCAAATGTAACCGGCTCAGTCTCAAAGAAAACAGATATATTGATTGCGGGGGCAGAAGCCGGCAGTAAATTAATAAAAGCTCGGGATTTAGGTGTTACAATCATAGATGAATCTACATTTATAGAAAAATTAGTAGAAAGTGGAATTAACGATGCAAAATAAATTGAAATGTATCACATTGCTAACCTGTCTTACTTTATTGTCAGGTTGCTTAAATAATTTAGAGGTAAAAAAAGAAGAAGCAGAACTGACACCTGAGAAGGTGATGGCTAGGTCAACTTCTAACCAATTAGCTAATGAAAATTATCGAGCTGTAATAACAGATGGTAAGTATCAACTCGGCCCCTCAGCTAGTGCAGACTACACATTATCTTCAACGGGCAATGCCTTTGCTTTCGAAGATGGTCTGTTACGTTTGTCACGAGAGGTGTTTCCTACCGATCAATACTTTTTACAAGAAGGCCAATTGATTGATGGTGATACATTGACTTCTTGGGTAGGCAGAGAAGCAGACAATAATCCAGCAGGCTTAAACCCTGCTATCCCTGTCGATAGTGGTGGTGCTAATCGTGAAACAACATCTTCTGACACTGATACTACTGTTGAGAATCAATCCCCTACTATTGAAGAAGCGACAGTAACTTCGGTTTTAGAAGATGGTCAAGAGGTTATGGTTGATGTAGAGGGTAATATCATTGATGAGAACGCCGGTAGGCCAGATCAGGTTGTCACTCAGGTTCAATCTACGCCTATTTACTTATCGCAAATTTTAGAAAAAAATATTATGGTTGAAACTGAAACAGGGTACAAGCTAGCAGGTATTGTTCTTGGCTTATCCATGAATTCGCGTTATGAGTACACCGACCCAGAGGGGGTTGTTTACGAAGAAGAAATCTCTATGGGAGAAATGCGTGAGCGCGGAAGAGCTTATGCTAATATAATTGTGGGTCGTTTAAGAGCAACCGAAGAATTGAGATCTATTCCTATTCTAGTGGGTATATACCGACAGGCACCTTCTGATGAAATTGTAGGGGGTAGTTTTGTCTTGGATGGTATTTCACGTGAGGGAAATGCGGTTTCTGATTGGAAAGAGCTTAATGAATACCGAGTTGCTCTACCTATGACTGATTCAGGTGTCGAAGCAGAAAAATACGCTTATTTTGATAGTTTTTCTAAAGGCATTCGTGAGTTTTTCCCCAATCTGAATGGTATTTCCGGTCAAGTATTATATGCAGACGATCAGTTGAAAACATTAGATATTGAAATAGTCACACAGTTTTATCAAACAACAGAAATTACTGCTTTAAGTCAGCATGTGCTGGACACTGCGCAGAAAACATTACCTGAGAACATAGCAATTGAGATTAAAATTGTTTCTAATGCGGATACAGAAGCTTATATAGGTAGAAATGCAGGAGAAACGGAGTATCAATCACATATATTTAGACAATAAGAAGAGGGGGAAAAGAATGATTACACGCGAGGAAATTAAGCATGTTGCAAAATTAGCCAAATTAAGTTTTAGTGAGGAAGAACTGGACCAATTTGCTCCAAATATCCAAGAGATTGTTGAAATGGTTGAGCATTTACAAGAGGTGAACACGGAAGGTGTCGAGCCGACTTATCATGGTAACCAGTTGAAGAATGTTTATCGTGAAGATATCGCAGTCCCTAATCCGTCTTATCGAGCCTTATTGGATAATGCCCCAACAGTAAATGAAGGCTATATTCAAGTACCAGTGATTATCGAAGATGAAAAAGGAGATTAAGATGAAAAAATTCCCAACAACCATTACTGAGATGAAAAAAGGGCTAGAATCAGGAACATTTACAGCTGTCGAATTGCTTGAACATACCTACCGGCAAATTGAGACTTTGGAGAGTGCTGTTCAATCCTTTTTAAATTATGAAGATTTTAAAGAGCCGGCTTTTGAAGTGGCTAAAGCTGCAGATGAAGAAGGCTATTCGAATAATGATTCAAAATTATTAAAAGGCATTCCTATAGCAATCAAAGATAATATTTTAACAGCTGATTTTAAAACAACTGCAGCCAGTAAAATGCTTGAAGATTTTGTGCCAACTTATGATGCCTTTGTTATAAAACAATTAAAAAAGGCAGGAGCCATTATAGTGGGTAAGGTTAACCTAGATGAGTTCGCTATGGGAGGATCTACTGAAAATTCCTATTTTAAAACAAGTAAAAATCCTTGGGGTCTTGAAAGAGTACCAGGAGGCTCTTCGGGGGGGTCGTCAGCAGCCGTAAGTGCTAGACAGGTGCCAGCAGCTTTAGGAACCGATACCGGTGGTTCGATTCGTCAACCTGCCTCTTATACAGGTATTGTTGGAATGAAGCCAACTTATGGTCGTGTTTCTCGTCATGGAGTGATCGCTTTTGCTTCTAGTCTTGATCAAGTCGGACCGATGACTTTAACAGTTGAAGATAACGCTTTACTTTTACAAGTGATTGCGGGGCATGATCCAAATGATGCGACCAGTTTAGCCGACGAAAAATTAGATTTTAGCAGTTTGATTGGTCAATCCATTGAAGGCAAGCGAATTGCTTTTCCTAAAGAATATCAATCAGAGGTCATTGATGCGGATGTTCGTCAAGCAATGGAAAAAGCAGCTGATTATTTTACAAGTAAAGGAGCAATCGTTGAAGAAGTTTCTCTTCCTCACTCTGAGTACGGGATTAATGTTTATTACATACTAGCTTCTGCGGAAGCTTCATCTAATTTACAGCGTTATGACGGTATTCGCTACGGTTATCGTTCAAAAGCAGCTGAAAATTTAGAAGAAATCTACTTAAAATCTCGCTCTGAAGGCTTTGGTCCTGAAGTCAAGCGACGATTAATGGTAGGGACTTATTCTTTAAGCTCAGGCGCCTATGATAAATTCTTCAAGAAGGCAGCGCAAGTGCGCTCATTAATTATTCAAGACTTTAAAGAAGTATTTGATCAATTCGATCTTATTATGGGACCGGTCACTAATTCGACAGCTTACAAAATTGGTGAACGCATTTCAGATCCGCTCAAAATGTATGTGGCAGATTTGTTGACAATCCCGGTTAATTTGGCTGGAATACCCAGCCTATCTGTACCTGCCGGCTTTGATAGCAAGGGCTTGCCTATTGGAATGGCACTCACAGGCCCAGTGGATAGCGAAGCCTTACTTTACCAAATGGCTTATGATTTTGAGCAAGGTCACGACTTTGTTAAGCAAGCACCTAAACTATAGGAGGATCTAGATGAATTTTGAAACAGTAATCGGACTTGAAGTCCATGTGGAATTAAAAACCCAATCTAAAATCTTTTCTTCCTCACCTGTTGGCTTCGGTGTGGATCCCAACGCCAATACCAATGAGAAAGATTGGGGCTATCCGGGAGCGTTACCGACTATGAATCGCCAAGCGATAGAATACGGAATGAAAGCTTCTCTAGCTTTAAATTGCCAGGTAGCTAAGCAGATGAAGTTTGATCGTAAAAATTATTTTTACCCGGATAATCCATCTGCCTACCAAATTTCTCAATTTGATCAACCGGTCGGGTCTAATGGATACCTGGATATTGAAGTAGAAGGAAAAAAACGTCGGATACGTATTGAACGTGTTCATTTGGAAGAAGATGCAGGAAAAAACACACACGGAGTGGACGGCTATTCATATGTTGATTTAAATCGCCAAGGTACGCCATTAATTGAAATTGTTACCGAAGCAGATATTCGTTCCCCTAAAGAGGCCCACGCCTTTCTAGAAGCCTTACGGGAGAGAATAATGTATACAGGCGTTTCGGATGTGAAAATGGAAGAGGGCTCTTTACGCTGCGATGGTAATATTTCAATTCGACCTTTTGGCCAAGAAGCTTTCGGGACAAAAACTGAAATCAAGAACTTAAATTCCTTTAATTATGTTCGCAAAGGTTTAGAGTTTGAAGAAAAACGTCAGGAAAATATTTTAAGATCTGGTGGTATCATTTATCAAGAAACACGTCGTTATGACGAGAAAACAGGACAAACGATTCTAATGCGTACTAAAGAGGGGGCGGCAGATTACCGCTACTTCCCTGAACCAGATCTACCACCGGTAACTATTTCACAAGAATGGATTGATCAAGTCCAGCAAACGATGCCAGAAATGCCAGAAGTGCGTCGTAAAAAGTATGTTGAGAATTATCAGCTTCCGGAATACGATGCCATGGTCTTAACCCTTCAAAAGGAAATGTCAGATTTCTTTGAAGAAACTATTCAAGAAGGAGCAGATGCAAAGCAAGCTTCCAACTGGTTAATGGGAGAAGTATCTGCTTATCTAAATGCACAACAGCTTGAGCTTTCTCAAACAGCTTTAACTCCTAAGAATTTAGCAGAAATGATCCAACTAATTGATAAAGGAACAATTTCTTCCAAAATTGCCAAAAAACTCTTCAAAATATTAGCTCAAGAAGGGGGCAACGCTAAAGAAATTGTTGAAGCTCAAGGAATGGCTCAACTTTCAGATCCAGCCCAATTGAAACCTTTGATTGAAGATATTATTGAAAATAATCCACAATCCGTTGAAGACTATAAGAATGGAAAAGATCGAGCTGTTGGATTTTTTGTAGGACAAGTTATGAAAAAAACTAAAGGTCAAGCAAACCCCCAAGTCGTTAATGAGTTAATCCTTGAAAAATTGCAAACAATGTAGCTATAAGGAATCATAAACGAGACAAGTGAAAACCGACATTTGTGTCGTTTTTACTGGATTCAAACAATTATAAGAAAAGCCATTTATAAAAGAAGATAGGAAGTGTAAAAATGAAAAATATCATATCGTCATTATTAATGACAATCGTCGGAACATTCTTAGTCGCATTAGCTATCAACTTAGTATCTTTACCGAACGAGTTGGGAGATGGCGGAGTTACTGGTTTTACCCTCTTTCTTCACTATACTCTAAACTTTGATATTCCTAAGACCGCCTTCGTTTTAAACGTGATTATTCTGATTATTGGTTGGAAATTATTGAGTAAAATGACGATTGTTTATACGCTCTTATCAATTGCTGCACTTTCGTTTTTTTTAAAAGTCGTTCAGCCTACCCCTTTCATTCCAGATAACCAATTAGTTGCTCCTTTAGTATCAGGGGTAATTATGGGAACAGGATTGGGAATTGTCATTCGTGGCGGTGGATCAACCGGAGGTACAGATATTCTTGCTTTAATTTTGAATAAGTATGTTGGAATTAGCGTTTCAAATGCTTTACTAATATTTGATGGAGTGATTATTTCCTTATTATTTTTTGCGATTGGTCTAGAAAAAGGCGCTATTTCCATTGTTGGGATTCTCCTGTATAGCCGAATCTTAAACTTCTGGGTTACAGGTTACAATCCTAAAAATGCACTGTTTGTTATTTCAGAAAAACATGAAGAAATTGGTAATGAAATTATGGATAAAGTTAAGCGCGGGGTTACTATCTTCTCTGGTTATGGCTTCTACTCAAAGGCTCAACGACAAATATTATATGTGGTGGTTTCCAATCGTCAGCTAATGGCGGTTAAAAAGATTGTTCATAATATTGACCCTAAAGCATTTATTGCGGTTAACGATGTTCAACAAGTGGATGGTGAAGGCTTTACCTTCTTACGTGAACCTGAAGAAATGACTTTAGAGACTGACGAAAGTATTTTAAATACAAATGGCTAATATAATGCTTTCTATTTCTTAAGAATAATTATAAAAACCTTGCATGATTTGGCACTGCACCCCATAAATGGGACAGAATAAAGAACACCTTTGTTAGGCTGTTTGTTGTCGGTATTGAACCGGTGACACCTAGCCTAATTTTTGTTGAACTCGCTTATGATTAACAGTTTTTTCTGTTTCTAAGTTGATTAAATGGGTGATTTTACGGTAACCATAGGTGAAAGGCTGTTTCTTACATAATTGTCCAATTTTAATTTTCCCTTCATTTTCTAGGTTAGCATTTACACGAACTTTCTAACGATAATAAGTAGATCGAGCGATCCCTTAGCAGGAGAGGATTAAACTCACCGAAACATGTGCTTTTAAACTTTCAACCGTTTCGACGACTACTTTTGGTACCCACTCCTCTTCAACTCTTTGTGTTTTTTAGGACATCCATCGCTGCTTGATGACGTTTTAATTTGATTTTGAGTGGATCTATCTCGCTAAGTTCTTCTAATCCTTTGCCATAAGTCTATTCTTTACCTCCAGCTTGATTGAAGCGCTAGGTTTGACCTTAACGATCCCAACGCCAGCAAGTTTTTACTTGAGATGTGTTCTTAATGTTTAATTCATTCATTATTTGTTTATTAGTCCGGCTTTCATTTTTCAATTCAATACATTTCCATTTTGTTTCTGCAGAATAAGCTAGGTGATTAACCCTAATCAAACACCTCCATTAAATTCATTTCACACGAATTCAACGGAGGTGTTTTTATGTTTGTCTCACTATTCGGGGTCAGTGCCAATTATGCAAGGTTTTTCTTATCAGTTATTAGAATCATTAAGAAATTCGAGAATTCGTTTTGAGGTCGGACGGGAAATGCCCAATCTACGCAGAGTGTCTACATCAGATTCTTTAATTTTTTGTAATGATTTAAAGTGTTTTAAAAGTTTAGAGCGTGTAGCCGGGCCAACTCCTGGTATAGTATCTAAAATAGAAGCCACCTGACTCTTAGCACGTACTTTTCGGTGATAAGATATTGCATACCGATGAACTTCTTCTTGCACTCTTTGAATAAAGTGGAAGGCTTGGGAACGCGGATCAAGGTCGACTATCTTTTCAGTGTAACCTTCCAGTAAGGAGGCCGTCTTGTGTTTATCATTTTTAACCATACCGACTACGGGGATAGCTAATCCTAACTCATTTTCCAAGACATCTCTAGCGGCTCTTACTTGTATAATCCCTCCATCCATCAAAATTAAATCAGGTAATGGTTTATTTTCTTTGAGCAAGCGAGTGTAACGACGCCTGATTACTTCTTGAGAATGAGCAAATTCATTGGCTCCATCTCCACTCTTAATCTTAAATTTACGGTAATTTTTGCGATCTGGTTTACCCTCTTGATAAACAACCATCCCCGAGACCGTATGAACACCTTGGATATGTGAGTGGTCAAATGCTTCAATATGATTAGCCTGTTCAATTTGAAGGGCCTCTGCTAACTCTTCGATGGCGCCCAGCGTTTTACGTGTGCTAGCTTCAATTAAGCGGAATTTCTCATCTAAAGCTAATTTAGCATTTTTTTCACACAAATCGAGCATTGCCTTTTTCTTTCCTCTAAGAGGTGTTTGAACAGGAATTTCAAAGACTTCTTCTAAAACCTCTTGATCAACAGAAGCAGGGACTAAGATAGCTTTTGGAATAACATTATATTGCTCTTTATAGAAGCGAGCAATATAAGTTGTTAGTTCATGATCTGGTTCTTTTTCACCATAACTAGGAAAAAGAGCAGCTTTACGTTTAAGAATAGAACCCTGTCTTAACATAAAGGTTTGTATAGATATCCATCCCCTATCATAATAGAAATTAAAGACATCCATATTATCATAATCTTGACTCATAATAGCTTGTCTTTCAACGGTTGTCTCAATATATTCAATCTGATCGCGTAAATCAGCAGCTTGTTCAAATTCTAGCTTATCAGCTGCTTCAGACATCTTGCGCTTCAAGTCGTTTTTAATTGGACCGACTTCACCATTAAAGAAACGTTTAATCCGATTAATTTGCTTTTGGTAGGTTTCTTTTGAAACGGGATGATCACAACAACCAATACACTGTCCCAAATGGTAGTAAAAGCAAGCGCGCTTTTCATTTTTACCACAACGTCTTAGAGGATAAATTTTATGTAATAATTGTTGAGTGGCTGTAGCGGCTTGTACGTTTGGAAAAGGTCCAAAATAATGTCCGCCATCCTTAAGAACTCGATTGGTAATAATTAATTGAGGGTCCTTTTCATTAGTTATTTTTAAATAAGGATACATACTGCCATCTTTAAGTTTTATATTGTATTGCGGCTTGTATTGTTGAATCAAATTAATTTCAAGGATCAAAGCTTCTTTGTTAGAATTGGTAACAATTGTTTCAAAATGATGAATCTCAGAAACCAGTTTTGCTGTTTTACTATCATGGGCTCCTCTGAAATAAGATCGCACGCGGTTTTTTAAGTTTTTAGCTTTACCCACATAAATAATTTTATCATTAGCATCTTTCATTAAGTAGCATCCGGGCAATTCAGGTAATAAAGGGAGTCTTTGTTCAATATTATGTCGTATTTCTTCAGGGCTTTCTTTAGGCAAGGATGGGTCTCCTTTCTAGAGTTTTTTTTGATTAGGGAGTTGTTGGATTACTTTTTCATATGAGCGGGGGACTCTTTTTTCAATAAGATATTTTTCAGTAATAAATTGCTTTTTATTGTTAAAGTGTCCGTATATAAGAATCTGATCTCCCACCATAACCTCATACATAAAAGTTAAAGCTTTACGGGCAATCAAAGCAGTAAATTCTTGGTTTATTAAGTCAATAGGATTTAATGGATGCTTGATTAGTTTCAATTTAAATAAGACCAATGTCGGATCACTGGCCTTAATTAATTTTTGATAAATGACGATCCCTTTATATTGAAATTTCTTAGTCATTTGGATGCTCCTTAAATTCACTTAGATATAGTATAGCAAAAGCAGTCAAAAAAGTTTATTTTTAAATCGTTTTCAGCATATTCACGCTGTGTTATAATAAAAATAATAAATAAAAAAGGATGTGGAAGCATGAAATTCAATGAATTCGAATATAAAAGACCAGATATGTCTCTTTTAAAACAGTCATTCCAACAGCAAATTGAGGGAATCAAAAAAGCTGAATCGGCTGAGGATGCACTTGCAGCGGTTAAGGCCATTCAAGACATTCAAAGAGATATTGAAACGAATTCAACATTAACTTCAATTCGTCATTCAGTGGATACCCGTGATCAATTCTATTCAGATGAAACGGATTTCTGGGATGAAAACTCACCCCTTATTAGTGAGTGGGAAAGTGATTATTATCGAGCTACACTTGGCTCACCTTATCGTAAAGAATTAGAAGAAGAACTACCTCACACTTTCTTTAAGTTAGCAGAAAATCATTTGAAAATCTTTTCTCCAGAAATTATACCGCTATTACAAAAGGAAAATCGTTTGGTATCAGAGTATGGTAAGTTAAAAGCTTCTGCTGAAATTGAGTATAAAGGTGAAATTTATAACTTATCAAGTATTGGCGCCTTTACTCAAGATGCTGATCGAAAAGTACGTAAAGAAACTTCTGAGTTAATTACTGATTGGTATTTAGAACGCCAAGATGAGTTTGATCGTATTTATGATCAATTAGTTAAAACGCGTCACGAAATTGCAACAAAGCTAGGTTTTAAAGATTTTGTTGAAGTGGGTTATGCGCGTATGGCACGTTTAGACTATGACCGTAAGGACGTTGAAGTCTATCGCAAAGAAGTGCAAAAACATGTCGTACCTTTAGCTGAGAAACTATTTGAACGTCAGCGTGAACGTCTAGGTTTGGATAAGCTAGCCTTTTATGACTTAGGTCTAACTTTCCCTACAGGCAATGCCAAACCTGAAGGAAGTCCAGAAGAGATTGTTGCTAAAGGTGTTGAAATGTACCATGAATTATCACCAGAAACAGGTGAGTTCATTGACTTATTAATTGAATACGATGTTTTAGATTTAGAGTCTAAACCAGGTAAAGATACAGGTGGTTATTGTACGTATCTACCAAATTACAAGACGCCTTATATTTTTGCCAACTTTAATGGTACATCACACGACGTTGAAGTATTGACTCACGAGGCAGGCCACGCCTTCCAAGTTTATAATTCAAGATGGATTCAAACCCCTGAAGCTGTATGGCCAACTTTAGAGTCTTGTGAGATTCATTCAATGTCAATGGAATTTTTAACTTGGCCATGGATGAAAAACTTCTTTGGTGATAGCATTGAGAAGTTTAAGTATCAACATTTAGCTGGAGCTGTTCAATTTATTCCTTATGGTGTTTGTGTGGACCACTTCCAACATGAAGTATATGAAAATCCAAACATGACACCAGAAGAACGTCGTCAAACTTGGAGAAAATTAGAAAAAATTTACAACCCTTGGATTGATTACCAAGGCAATGAGTTCTATGAAAATGGAGGCTGGTGGTTCAAACAATTGCACATCTTCACTATGCCTTTCTATTATATTGATTATACTTTGGCTCAAGTATGTGCTTTCCAATTCTGGAAACGTAGCCAAGTAGATCATGATCCAAAAGCTTGGGAAGATTATTTGAATATTTGTAAGGTTGGGGGAACTCAGACTTTCACAGAAATTATTGCAACAGGGAACTTGAAGTCACCATTTGAACCTGGCAATCTTGCGGATACTTTAGCAAGTATAGAGGCCTACCTCGACCAAGTCGATGAAGAAACTTTAAGAAAATAATGGTGATCCTAAAGGAGCGTTTGTCATGTTGAACTATGCGACGATCGGTAGCTCATGGATTACTGAGCAAATGATGAATGCGGCTCGGTTAACACAGCGTTACCATCTCACAGCGGTTTATTCACGTTATCTTGACTCGGCTAAACAGCTTGCACAAAAACATGATGCCGATTATTTTACCAATGAATTAAATAATATTCTCTATGATCCTAAAATCGAAGTGATTTATATCGCTAGTCCTAACTCCTTTCATTTTCAGCAGGCTATCCAAGCTGTAAAAGCAAAAAAGCATGTAATTATTGAAAAACCTATGGTAACCTCCTCAGCTCAATGGCATGAGCTCTATTCACTCGCTGACGAAGTCGGAGTTTATGTATTTGAAGCGGCAATGCACTATCATAGTCGAAATTATAGTCGTTTGAAGCCTTTAATTAAACATAAAATGAAAGAGTTGGACAGTCCTTTATATGGTGCTAACTTTAATATGGGACAATACTCTTCTCGCTATGAAACTTACTTAGAATCCAAAGAAAAGGGTTGGCAAGTTCCGAATGTTTTTAATGCTGATTTTCATGGTGGTTCCTTGATGGATTTAGGTGTCTATCCTTTATACATAGCGCTCGACTTATTTGGTCTTCCTGAATCTGTTTACTATCATGCGATAGATGATGGACGACAAGTTGATTTGTTTGGTACAGTCATTTTAAAGTATGCTCAAACACAAGTTTCAATCTTTTTGTCCAAGACTGTTCATTCTTTGATGCCGAGTGAAATTTATATTGGCCAAGAAACTTTTATCATTAATGATATCTCACGCTTAACCAAGGTGAGTTTAGTTAACACAGAGGGTAAGAAGGCCCAAATCATAGATTATTTACCAGCTAATCCAATGTTTGATGAGTTATTAAGCTTTTCAGATATGATCCTTGAAGAAAAAACAATTCATCAAGAAATATTGTATGAGAACTGGAGACAATTATCCTTGCAAGTGGTTCAAGTTCTTGAGTTATTACGTCAGTCAGCTAAACTATTATAAGACCCTTGAACGGTTAGAAGTCAATGACTTTTAGCCGTTCTTTCATGAAGAAGGAGATTGTATGAAGGAATTATCAAATACACAATTAAAAAAACACTGGCAAGAAAAACATTTTTCCGAGGCAACACCTATTCAAAAACAAGTCTATCCCTACCTTAAAAATGAAGAGCCGGTTGTAGCTATTTCGCCAACTGGTACGGGAAAAACACTGGCCTATTTGCTTCCTATCCTAGAAAAGATTGAAGTAAACCAACATCTACAAGCCATCATATTTGCCCCTACTCAAGAATTAGCTCAGCAGATTTTTTTAGTGGTGGATGAATGGAGCCGATTACTTGGAATGACTTCTATGAGTATTGTTGGCGGTGCTAATGTCAAAAGACAAATTGAAAAATTAAAAAATAAACCGGAGCTTATTGTGGCAACTCCTGGACGTTTTAATGAGTTACTAAAGCAAACATCTAAACTGAAGGTTCACACGGTTAAATGGATTGTCTATGATGAAGCAGACTATCTTTTTTCAAAAGGTGAGCAGCAAATAGCAGACATTGAAATGATTGAGAAACGCCTCATGAGAGATATTAAACGCTATTATTTTTCAGCTACTAAAAGTAAAGATTTTCTTGATTATTTACAAGCAAAAAATTATGAATATGATCGTTTAGAAATTTCAATGCATTCAGCCAATATGCAAACTGAACATTTGTACCTAGAAGTTAACAATCGACAAAAAACAAATATGTTAAAACGTTTGGCTCAAATTGAAAGCATGCAAGCGATTGTCTTTTTTGATCAAATTAGTGAGTTAGAAAGAGCTGCTGCAAAAATGATTTTTGAAAATTTATCCATATCTGTACTTCATAGTCAATTAACCAATCGAGAAAGACAAATGGCCTTAGAACAGTTTAGACAGCAAAAAACAATCTATTTATTAACGACGGATTTAGCTTCTAGAGGACTTGATATAGAAGGAATACCTTATGTTATTCATTATCATCCAGCACGAGATGTGCGGACTTATTATCATCGTTCAGGAAGAACTGGACGCATGGGGAATGAGGGATGTGCTATTTCACTGGTCAATCAACAAGAAGCTATAGACCTAAAAAATATGCTTGATGACAGTAGTATTCACTTAGAAGAAAGAGTGCTTTATGATCGTAAATTATTAAATGAATGGCCTGAGGAGGAAGAAATAAAACGGTCTATTAAACGAATAACCAAGAGTAAATCACATCCAAAAAAACCAAAAACAGCAGTCAAAGCTAAAAAGAAAAATCGTAAGCGTAATACTAAAAACATTGGGAAACCGCGCAAAAGGGAAAAATAAAAGCTTTACCTAAATTTTACAATAAATTTACAGTATCTTTTTATCATTGAGTTATAATAATTATTAAGATAGGACATTAAGGTAAAGGAGAAGTGAAATGAGAATTTTAATAGCAACAGAAACATTTGTACCTGCTACAGATGGTATCTGTACACGCCTTGCTCATATGACAGTTGCTATGAAGGACTTGGGTCATGAAATAATTGTCGTATCACCTGATTTAGGAATTACTGAGTATAAGGGTGTAGAAGTGATACCGATGGATTCTTTTAACTTTCCTTTATACAAATCACGTCCTTGGGGTTTACCTTCTCGCAAAATGAAAACAATTATTCAAAATTTTAAACCTGATATTATTCATGCAGTCAATCCATTTTTCATGGTAACTTCTGCTGTTAAATATGCTAAGCAATTGGGAATTCCTTTATTAGCTTCCTACCATACACACTTGCCTGATTATCTTGATTCCTATAATTTACCGCTCTTGAAACCAATTCTATGGGATTATATTCGCTTTTGGCATAATGACGCTGATTTAAATGTTACTGTTTCAGAAAGTTTAAAAGTAGAATTAATCCAACAGGGGATAGCTGCTGAAGGAGTTATGCCGCGTGGTATTGACCTTAAAAAGAGGCATCCTAAGTTTTTTGATCAGAATTTATATAACAAATGGACTTTTGGATTAGATAATCAAAAACTACTAGTCTATGTTGGACGACTTGCTGCTGAAAAAGATTTAGATCATTTATTACCAATCCTTTCTTACCGAGAGGATATCTGTTTAGCAATTGTTGGGGATGGTCCAGAGCGCCAATATTTAGAAGAATTATTTACAGGCACAAAAACGACCTTCACTGGCTTTTTAACTGGAGAAGACTTGTCTAAGGCATATGCAACAGGAGACGCCTTTATATTCCCATCTGTTTCAGAAACTTTTGGCTTAGTTATTTCAGAATCGATGGCTTCAGGAGTTCCGGTAATCGCTGCTGAAAATGGTCCTACCCTAGAACAAATTACTCCCAACCAAACAGGAATGATTTATCAATCAGGGAATATAAAGTCATTAATGGAAGCTTTAAAGATTTTAGATAATCCTTTAAAGCTTAAGAAAATGGGGTTAAGAGCCCGTCGAGAAGCTGAAAAATATTCATGGAAAAACGCCACCAGCATGCTGTTAAATTATTATGAAGAAACAATTCATCTTAGTTCTCAAAAACTCTCACATCTTAGTAAATTAGTAAATCAATAAAAGAGCAGCTCATCAAACGCTTAATAGGGTAAGGACAAAACAAAGGATTCGCAAAATGTAGTAATTTGTTATATAATTTATATAGAAATGAAAGAAAGAAGGTATAATTATGGGACTTATTATGACTTTAATTGTTGGAGGAATCATTGGATGGTTAGCAGGTATGGTTCTAGGTAAAGATATTCCTGGGGGAGTTATTGGAAATATCATTGCTGGTATCATCGGTTCATGGATAGGTGGTCAATTCTTCTCTAATTTTGGCCCTGTAGTATCTGGCATTGCTATTTTCCCATCATTAATTGGAGCGATTATTCTGATTGCAGTAGTATCCTTTGTCTTAAAGAAAACAAGATAAGTTGATTAGCTTAACACTTAGGCGGGTTCATTGAACCTGCCTTTTTTCTTTATTTACTGATATTCTTATTTGGGAGGAAATGACATGGTGGAAAAACTGACGTCTTATACTCAAACATTTAAAATAAATACTGATTGGTTTATCGATCCAGAAAATAAAAGTAATAATTTTACTAAACTATTAGAAGCTGTTCTGGAAACTTCCACAAGGCATGATCAAGTTAATCAATTTGATCAAACTGACTCTATTTTGGGGCAGGATGAAAGTTGGGTAATTACGCAAAACATCTGCATGATCAATCAACTGCCTCAATATGGTGATACGATTGAAGTTCAGACTAAGATTATTCAGGCCAACCGATTTTTATTAGAGCGGTGGTTCGAGATAAGGTCTAAAGATCATCTTTTGTTAGAATGTCAGATGCAATTCGCGGTGATTAATTTAAAAACTAGGAAAATGGGCCGTATTGCTCATAAAAAGTTAGAAGAATTACAACTTATTGACCACCAACAAGAGGTTAAGAAAATAAAGCTTAATTTTCCTGACGATATAACTCTTTGGAAAGAAAAAGACCAAGCTATAACAAATCAAGATATTGATTTTAATCATCATGTCAATAATCTTGTTTATATAAATTGGTCCATTGGTAGTCTTCCTTCTTGGTTACAAAATAATTATGACATAAAAAACTTAGCGATTAAGTATGGTCGAGAGTTGCTTAGAGAGCATCAAGTTAAAATTCTTACAGAGGCTAATGTCAAAATAGAGACTCAAACTGATGCTAAAAAAATAATAACTTATCAAACTATTTATAATGCTACTAATCAGCAAGAAGCGGCTCGGATTGAAATCGAATGGCTGGAAAAAGAGCTGTAATTCGTTATAATAGATTCGATAATGAAATTAGAAAGAAGGCTATTAATGATCACACTTAAATCTGAAAGAGAAATTCAAGCCATGAAAGAATCAGGAAAAATCCTTTCTGATATTCATGTAGCATTACGGGATTTTATAAAAGCGGGGCTAACTACTAAACAAATCGATCAATTTGTTCAAAATAAAATTGAAGCAGCTGGAGCTGTCGCTGCCCAAATCGGCTACGAAGGTTATAAATTTGCTACTTGCACCAGTGTTAATGACGAGATATGTCACGGTTTCCCATCTAATCGTAGCTTAAAAGCTGGTGATATAATAAAGGTAGACTTCTGTGTAGATTTTAATGGAGCTATCTCTGATTCTTGTTGGTGTTATGCGGTAGGTAAAATTAGTCCAGAGCATAAGCGATTAATGGAGGTTACCAAGGAAGCATTATATCGCGGGATTGAACAAGCTAGACCTGGGAATCGTATAGGGGATATTGGACATGCTATTCAAACATATGTGGAAAAAGAGGGCTTTGGTGTAGTTCGCGACTTTATTGGTCACGGTATTGGTCCTACTATCCATGAAGAACCAGCTGTTCCTCACTATGGTATAAAAGGCAAGGGACTTCGATTAAAAGAAGGCATGACAATTACCATTGAACCAATGGTAACCACAGGAGATTGGAAAATGAAGATGGATGCCAACGGTTGGACGGCCAGAACCCGAGACGGAGGATACTGTGCCCAGTACGAGCATTCATTAGCTATTGGACCAGACGGACCTATTTTATTGACTCAACAGGAAAATGAAATATAATTTAATTGTTTAAAAATAAAAACAAGGGGTTGGAACAAAAGCCCTGAATAATTAAAGAAAGTTCGGTAAACGGTATAATCGTTAATCGGACTTTTTCTTTAACAATATAAACATAGAAAGCGTTTCCTAATATAATAGTAGGAAACACAAAACTATTTAGGAGGGGCTTTCTATGTAGCAACAGTGTATTATGAATTAAACTTGCTTTCCTTTGAGAAGATCCAATACTAAGCGAGCTCTACGAGGAGCAATTCGAACAGATTCCAGAAGCAAATATTCGCCCACTTGAACTTGCCGATGGGCGACCTGTTTATCATCCTCGTGTCTTACTTAAAGTATTGTTATTTGCTTGTTCTAAAGGCAATTTTTCAGGCCGTCGTCTCAAAAAGTATCACCGAAAAACTGCCTAGGATTTTATTCCTCGTAAAGAAAAACACACCACTTGTCAAGCGACATCAACGGTCGCAATAGCTTTTCTAAGACCGATGTCGAGCGAATATTTATGGCCAATAATCTACGTCAATACGCAAAGTAACTTTCCAATCTGGGCTCGCTGTAAATTTTGAGGCAGGGCTGAGCAGCCCTTTTGTTCCAGCCCCTTGTTTTTATGATTGAAGCCTTTAGGAAATAATTGATTGATAGAGTTTTTCATAGCGGCTAATTATTTCATCCCATTTGAAGGGGTTGATTGCTTCTAAAGCATCTTGAGACAAACGTTCATAATGGTTTAAAATATAAAGAATTGCTTGATCGAAAGCTGTTTGATCAAATCGATCTACAGAAACGCCTACATGGTAATTTTTAAAAAATGAATCGAATCCTTCGTTTTGAGTATAGATTACTGGCAAACCTTGACTCATTGCTTCTGGATAGACTAATCCAAAGGTTTCAGGGAAAGATAGTAGGGCGAAAAGATCCATTGAACGATATAAACTGACCATTTCAGCTTTGTTTAAAGCGCCGTGGTAGGTAATATGATCCATTGCTTGCAATTGCTTGAGAATTTTAGCATCCCAATTGGGACCAGCAATATGTAACTCCGCTGCTTGGTATTTTTTTGAAAAGTGTTCGATCATTTTAGCTAATTCAACAAAACGTTTACCAGAAGATACTTTACCAGCGGTTACAATACGCAGTGGCTGATGACAAATAAATTTCTTTTCATTGAAGCGATTGTTATGCCAATAATCATCAATGCCGTTAGCAATGACCTGGCTTTTACCTTTAAGATTATCCAATTCTTTAGTGGGTATAAAGCGATTAAAAACCTGTTGGTAAGTATTTTGTGAAATAAAGATAATCTGCTTGGCATCGCGCATAATATCTAAGCCCACATTTCGCATCCATGGCATTTTTTCAAAAAAAGTATGTAGGTCCGCATTGCGTACAGCAACAATATAGGGGACATGATATTTAAGATAAACTTGTCTAGCTAACCAACCATTTGAAAAGAGTGAGTGTGCATGAGTAAGATCAAAGCTATCTAAACTGTATGATTCTTTTAAATCTTGCCAAATCTTATGGTGTTTAAGTGGAAAAAACCAGCGCATCCATTGATCGTGATTTCTAGATAGATTTAAGTAATCTCCACTAGCTGCTACTCTTTCTTGAGGGAATTGATGCGAAATGGGGACATAAACTTTTAATTTATGTCCCTGCTTTACTTGACGATCATAGACTTGTTTAAATAAACCAGAAGTTGAGAAATAGGAATTAATATGTAAAATATCCATATTATCTACTCTTGCCCTTCTTCGATTAGGGCTTCTAATGAAGAAAGTCGATTTTCTAAATCTTCAACTTTTTGATTCATGGCAGCTTGACTGCCTTCATATTCTTTCGTTGTTGGAATAGAGAAAGCTTTTACAGACAGATAAACAAGTAAGAAGAAAATAATGATGCCGATGATTAGAAGCGGCCAACCGGTTCGGTCTACCCGTCGATCTATTTCTTCAATGTGTTTGGTTATTTCTTCTTCAAAATTTGTGTTAAAGTTTGAAGGGGTTACCATCCTTAACACCTCCTTCTAAAGTGATTAAAATGCCCATTCACCTTTACGGAAGATCGGGGTAACAGTACCATCTACTGAGATTCCATCAACATTCATTTCCGCATTTCCTACCATAAAGTCCACGTGAACATTCGATCGATTAAGTCCCACTTCCTCTAGCTCTTTTTGGCTCATTTTAGCACCATTTTTTACAGAAGTAGCGTAGGCTTGTCCTAATGCGATGTGGTTAGAAGCATTTTCGTCAAATAGAGTATTAAAGAAGATAATGCCTGATTGAGAAATTGGTGATTGATGCGGAACAAGCGCTACTTCACCTAAGGAATCAGAACCCTCATTTTCTTCTACCAGTTGACGTAAGGTTTCTTCACCTTCTTTGGCTGATACTTCGGTAACTTTACCGTCTTTGAAAGTGAATTTCATTTCATCAATTATAGTTCCACCATAAGCTAATGGTTTAGAAGAAGAAATATAGCCCTCTGCACGTCTTGAATCTGGAGCTGTAAAGACTTCTTCTGTAGGCATGTTAGCAATAAAGACTTCGCCTTTTTCATTAAGTGATCCGGCACTTTCCCAGACATGGTTTTTAGGTAAGCCGACAGTGAAATCAGTTCCAGGTCCTGTATAATGCAACTGATCGAATTGTTGTTCATTAAGGAAGCGTGCTTTTTCGCTAAGACGTTCTTCATGTTCATCCCAAGCTTTAATTGGGTCTTCTTCATAAATACGTGTTGTTTTAAAAATTTGATCCCATAAAGCGTCTACTTGTTCTTCAGAAGTTTTTAGTTCAGGGAAAACAAGAGCAGCCCACTCTTTACCTGCACCTGCAACAACTAACCATGAAACAAGATTTGATTGTGTCGCAATACGTACATCTTTCATAGCTTGAGAAGAAGCACGGTTTGCTGCGTTTATTTTTGCAGGATCAATTCCTTTAAGAACATTTGGATCACTTGAACGTAGTGAGATACGTTTAGCTCTTTTTTCTACAAAGTAATTGCCTTCATCAATTATAAATTGCGGAATATCGGTCAGTGTTTCTTCAGATTGATGGGTAAAATGAAGACGAGTTAATGTATCGTCTGCCCAATTTACTTTAACAAACTTAGCACCTGCTTTGTAAGCAGCTTCAGTCACTAAGCGAACTAATGGGGCTTGATCAAGATCAGCGAAAATTAAAATATAATCTTCTTTACTAACTGCAATTCCTTTATTGACGATTAAGTTTGCATATTTTTCAAGAAGTTGATCAAAATTTTTTAAAGTCATAGTATACCTCTTTCCTTATTGATTTAATTTTTCAGCAATACCATCAGCTAAAGCTTGAAGACGTTCAATATCCTCACCTTCGGCATTTAAGTTAATTTTACATGATGGGCCACCAGCTTGAGCGCCTACTTTTAAAAATTGTTTTTCAAAGTGATCGACAGCACCACAAAAGACTTCATAGTAAGTATCGCCTGAACCAAAAACACCAAAGACTTTATCTGATAGATCTAATTCACCCAAATCATCG
The DNA here is from genome assembly GCF_050409565.1 of Facklamia sp. P12955. NCBI lineage: Bacteria > Bacillati > Bacillota > Bacilli > Lactobacillales > Aerococcaceae > Facklamia > Facklamia sp. P12955. The sequence goes on along the minus strand of NZ_JBNUPF010000014.1, from coordinate 23,557 downwards.
TAAAAATCTAGCATTTCGTCTGGTAGTACTCCATCGACTCCGTAAGTATAAGAACCGATTAATACAGCATCATATTCTAAAAAGTCTTCTGCATCTGCTTGCATGACTTCAACCACATCAGTAGTGATACCGTGAGCTTCAAGACGCTCAGCAATAATATCAGCCATTTCTTCGGTATTTCCAGTAAGACTTGCAAAAATGATTAATGCCTCTGCCATTATATTCCCCCTTAAGGTTAAGTTGTTTTAAACCTTGTGTTATTATATCAAACTTCATAGCAATTGTGGACCTCAATTCCTATTAGGTTAAGAAGTAGGAGTAAATTTAGGAAGAAATTATGAAGAATGAATCTAGCTAGATTTGTTATGCTATAATTAATCAGAATATAAATAAGCTAAGGATGGAGGCTATATATGTCAATCTTAGTTACAGGTGGAACTGGATATATCGGCAGTCATACAGTTATTGAACTATTAAACAATGATCAAGAAGTAATCGTTGTCGATAATTTTTCAAATTCAAAACCAGAGGTTTTAAATCGTATTCATACAATTACTGGTAAAAACGTTACTTTTTATCAAACTAACATTGAAGATAAACAGGCAATGGCTCAAATTTTTAAAAATCATCCTGTTGATTTAGTCATTCATTTTGCTGGCTATAAGGCTGTTGGTGAATCTGTTGAAAAACCTTTAAAGTATTATCATAATAATCTTAGTGGTACAATTACCTTGCTCGAAGTCATGCAGGAAAACCAAGTCAAAAATATTATTTTCTCATCTTCAGCAACTGTTTATGGTGAGGCACATAAAGCGCCATTTGATGAATCAATGCCGACGGGTGAGGCTAGTAATCCTTATGGTTATACAAAATTAGTCTTAGAAAAAATATTGCAAGACTTATCGTATTCTGATTCTGAGTGGTCGGTGACTTTATTACGTTATTTTAATCCTATTGGAGCACATCATTCTGGCTTGATTGGTGAAGATCCTCAGGGAATTCCTAATAATTTAATGCCATATATTACTCAAGTAGCAATCGGTAAGCGCCGTGAATTGCAAGTGTTTGGTAATGATTATCCAACACACGATGGAACAGGTGTGCGTGATTATATTCATGTAGTAGATCTTGCACAAGGTCATCAAAAAGCGATTAGCCACAATCTAAAAAATAAAGGTGTCGCAATATTTAATCTGGGGACCGGTCAAGGTTATTCTGTCCTAGATTTAATTAGGGCATTTGAAAAAGCCAATCAAGTCCAAATACCTTATCAAATCGTGGATCGTCGTCCAGGGGATATCGCGATTGCCTATGCCAATCCTGAAAGGGCTAATCAAGAGTTGAATTGGAAGGCTCAAAAAAACTTATATGCCATGTGTTTAGATTCATGGAATTGGCAGAAAAAAAATCCTGAAGGATTTTAATGATAAATTGAACGGAGGAAGCATATGTTTCCAGAACAGAAATCAGACAAACGTCCTTTTTTTTCAAAAAGACTTTTGGTCTTTTTTCTTGTAATGATTCTTTTAGTTTTTTCTACTTTTCTCTTTTTTGGCTATCTGGATGATTTGAAAAATTCTTTCCAAGGCACCTTTGTCCATAATCCTTCTGAATGGCAATACTATACTATTGGACAAGAATTACTAGAAAAAAAAGATAGGTCTTTTGAAGACTTAGCAAAAGATGGCATCGAGCTCTTAGTTTTGAGCTATGATTACAGTCAAGCAGGCCGAATTGGGGAGAAAAGAATTAAAGAATTAACTTATTATTTATGGGATTTTAATCAAGAAAAGATAGTCCAAGTCAACATCGATCCACAATTAGATTTATTTATATCAGATACTAAAATGTCAAAAACAATCAGAGAATATGGTTTAAAGCAAGGAGAGTTAGCTTTAGTTGAACAATTGACTCAATCATATAATTTGCCCATTGATTTTTTAATTGTCTTAGATCTTGATAGGTTAGAAGAAGTTGCTAAAAAGAACTCTAATGGAGTATTATTCAAAAATATTAACAATGATGATCGGCAAGAACAAAAGACAAGTCAAATTATGGCTGACAATTTAATGGATTATCATCACTTTTTAAAACTAGCCAAAGAATTAAATCAAACGGATTACCTGGTAAAAAGTAACATTGGTTTTAACCATTTTTTAAAATTTACTCTCTACTATAATCTTCAAAAGGGTCAAAAAACTGAAACATTTGACCTATCTAGCACACAAACAAGAAGTGAAAGAGAAAGATTACTAGAATCCCTAAATTTTAATCAGTAGAAAGTCGTATAAGGAGGAAGCTTTTGCAAAAAATTAGAATCCTACATCTAATGTCATCTTTTGGAGGAGGCATTTCTACATTTATTCACAATTTAGCTAAAGAAGCTAGCAATCAAGAGATGGTTTTTGATGTAGCTACCTACAGTCAAGTTCCTGACTATTTTAAACAGACGATTGAAGAGACGGGTGGTCAGATTTATTTTCTGAATAACCCCAAAAAAACTTCTTGGCAATCCTTTAAGAATAGTTTTGCTAAAGCTTTTCAAGAGAATGCCTACCAAGTAGTTTATAGTCATATTGCAGGTTACCGTTCAGTCATTTATTATTATTTAGCCCATCAATTCCAAAAGGATACGCCCTTTGATTTCTATATTCATGGGCATTACCGTTATGACAAAAATCCAGCTTTAAAAAATAAATTGATGCAAGTTTTTGATGCGCAAGTCAATAGAAGATTGTCTCGTTTACCGATTGGATGTTCTCAACTTTCAATAGAAGAATTGTTTGCTTTGAAAGTTGGAGAATCCTCTGTGGTTATTCCAAATAGCATAGAGCCCAATGATTTCTTTATCGATTTTGAAAAGAAGCGAACAAGTCGTAAATATTGGCTAAGCAAATTCACTAAGAAAAGCAAACAAAGTCTAATAATTGGACAAGTGGGGCGTTTAACGGCAATTAAAAATCATCCTTTGACCTTAGAAGTCATAGCTTATAGTAAAAAGCAGCATCATCCCTTGCGTTTAGTGATTGCTGGTGAGGGGGAAGATCGGGATTTTTTAGAAAAAGAGGTAGAAAAAAAAGAAATTGATGCCCAAGTTTTCTTTGCTGGCAGAATTAGTCCGATTGCTAATTTATTAGCCGGTATCGATTTATTAATTATGCCCTCTTTTTCTGAAGGTTTTGGCACGGTAGCCATTGAAGCTCAAGCGGTAGGCATTCCCGTGCTTGCCAGCGATCAAATAAGTCAAGAAGTAGACTTGGGCTTGGGGTTGATTCAATTTTTATCTTTAAATTGTGAACCTAAAGAATGGTATCAGAGGCTGATTGAATTTTATCATCAAAGTTCAACTAAAATTCCCACTGATGAAGAACGATTTAGAAGTATACAAGCTAAGTCCCTTACTAATGAAGCTGCAGCCAAGCTGTATCGCCAGGTGTTAGATCATCAAGTGAGCCATTTTCGGATAGATTCGAGGTAATATATGAAACATTTTATGAAAAGATTAACAGGGTTTTCCTTAGGACCGATTATTGGTGCATTAATTTCACTGATTCAAATCCGCATTTTGACTCAGTTGTTAGTAGCAGACCAATATGGGGTTTCAGGATTGTATCGAAACTTAATCTTAAACATTCCTAATTTTCTTTATATTGGTCTCGATCAGGCTTTTTCTCGTGAATTTCATCAAGCTGCATCTAAAAAACACCTTTTTCAACAAGCAATTATTATCCCGATCGGGATGGGAATCCTTCTATCATTTGTTATGCTTGTTTTTAATCAGACCATTGCGAATTGGTTGTTTAGTGATCCTAACGCAGGCTATATTGTGATTTGGAGTACAATTTTACTTATTTCAATGATTATTGAACGCTTCGTACTCATTTCTATTCGTATGCAAGAAAAAGCAAAAGAATATTCTGGCTTTACCATTTTATTAAAGAGTTTAATTTTTGCAGTTTCCTTGTCTATAATTGCTTTGGGCATTCGCGATTTTCGTGTAGTGGTTTTTGGAATGATTTTTGGTCAACTTATAGGGGATAGTTTTCTTTTCTTACGTTATAGAGATTTGTTATCGTGGAATGATTTTGTTGTTGACTATGACCTCATAAAAAAATTATTATCTTTTGGTTTTCCGCTTATGATTGCAATGTCTCTTAATTCGGTGCTCAATACAATTGATAGCTTAATGCTTCGGTCTTTTTCTACCAAAAAAGAATTAGGGTTTTATGCTGCAGGCATCGCGATTGTCAATATGATTGGTATTTTAAAGACAGCATTTGCAACCTTTTGGGTTCCTACTGCCTATCGATGGCATGATGAAGGCAAGTCAATGAAGCATTATAAATTTATTTCAGACGCTGTTCTTTTTGTTTTAACGGGTATCTTTTTTGGGATTCTTGTATTTCGCCCCTTGATTATGATGATTTTAGGCGAGGACTATCGTTCTGTTCAGTATATTCTTGGCTTGCTCTGTTTTCCTCATATTATGTATACACTTTCTGAAACAACGACACTGGGAATTGTTTTTTCACGCAAGACCTATTTTAATACATTGGTTTCTTTATTGGCTTTGATTCCTAGTTTTTTTATTAATCTCTGGCTCACTCCAAGATGGGGAGCTTTAGGAGCAGCCACCGCGTCATCCGGAGCCTACATCATGTTTTATCTAGCTAGAACTTATTTTTCAAGTCGGACAGGCTTTTATTTCAAACAAAGTAAACATCTCATGTCCATTTGTTTAATGTTTATTGCTGCCTTCATTAACACTAGTGATTATGCTTATCGTTTGTCTGTAACATTTGGCTTAGCTTTGGTCTGTCTCATTATTCAGTTTTCGACCATCCAAGATGGTTATCAAATCTGGCGTAATCCTGAGAAATGGGATTTTAATTAATTGTTCGAAAAGAAAGAGTAAGAAAGGAGTGGCCCATGTTTCTATATTGTTTACTTTTAGTTACGAGTGTTTTTTTAGGTTCGCAAATTTTAGCCGTTGAAACGCCAATTGCTCAAATTACCTTTTACCGAATTCTTGCTCTTTTTTCTGTTCTGATTCTTGCTTGGCAAATTTTACAAAAAGATCGAAAGCTTTTATTGGTGTTACCCTCTGCTTCAACACGTATGCTTTTTTGTTTTTTAGCTTGGTGGTTAATTGCTTTAACAACAGGTCTTTGGGCTGAAAATTTTAAAGATTGGCTGCAAGTTTCATTTTTAATGACGGTTGGCATGGCATCAATTGTGGCTATTTATTTTTGGGTGGGTACTAAAAGACAGTGGTTTCGTCTGGCTCAAGCCATGTGGGGGATGATGACTGTCTTAGTATTTTGGGGCTATATCGAAATTATCGGTAATATCTATGTATTTGCAGATATGACCAAATTGGATAAATATGGAACTTTTGATTCCCAACCCTGGACTCGGATTCCAATCACCTTTTTTGCCAATCAAAATGACTATGCTACTTTACTTTTAGCGTATGTCACCCTCTGTATGGTTCTATACTATTACAGTCAAAGATATTGGCAAAGGATGTTCTTACTATTAATGTTTGCATTAACAACATTTTTAATCTACCAAACTAGCTCAAGAATGTCCTTAATATGTTTAATTCTTTTTATCGGCTTACAACTAGTTCGCAACTTCAAGTTGGATCTTTTCCAAGGAAAAAGACTTTATATAATGACCGCCTTTATTATTTTTATGATGTTAATTCCACCTATACGTGAAAAAGTTTTTGAAGTGATTTTTCTAGGTGGTCCACAAGCAGGCTTATCTGGTGATACTAAGCGAATGAATATCTGGCGAAATGGTTTACTTTATTTGACCCAAACTTTTGGCTTAGGGGTTGGATCGGGGAATATCGAGCATTGGGCTAAAGTAAGACCTATCTGGCCAACTAATGAAATAACCAATATGCATAATTGGTGGCTTGAAATTTTAGTTTCTAACGGCATTCTTTCACTGTTACTTTATTTATGGGCATACATTGGAATGATAAGACGGTTGGAGTTTGTTGCTAGAGTGGGGAGAAAGACCTCTGTTTTACAAAGCAATATTTCTTTTGTATTCTATAGTTTTTTAATTATTTTTATTCTAGCAAGTATTACTAGTGCAAATAATATGTTGATTGAATGGCACTGGGTATTTTTTGCTTTAATTATAAGTTGGGTAAAAATAATCGATACAAAAGAACAAACGCAGGATTTTAAAAGTAAAAGGAGTTTAGGAATATGAGCTTAGCTACAGTTTTTCACGAGTTATACCGCTTTATTAAAAATAATTATAGAAGAATTATGTTTGGATCAGTTATTATCTCATTATTAGTTGTAGGAGGAAGGTATGTCGTCAACCGCTTAATAAATAGTGATAAAATTGAATCATATAATTATCTAGCCCATGCCTATCAACAAGACCCAGCTTCATTCCAAGTGATTGTTACAATGGAAGATGGCAGTCTGTTTTCAACTGCGGCTGTCTTTGATGACTATTTTGCGACACCAACTATTATTAAACAAATTGAAGCAGAAACTGGTATCGAGTTTGGAAAATGGCTTCAAGCAGAAAAAAAACTTGAAATGTATAAGACCAACACTTTTCGAGGTGGGCTTGCAGGAATTCGAGATGCCGCTTCAAATGTTATTACTTTAAGATTTTTGGTGGGGAATAATGCTGAAGAAAACTTAAAGATAGCCGAAGCATATGCTGAATTATTAGAAAAACAAAAGCTACCTTTCCTCGGGAAAAATACTGTCTCAATCATTCGGTCACCAGAAATTGGAGAAATGATTCCAATTGATTTGATCGAAGAAGTTCCTAGTAGGGAAACTTTGACCCCATTTCAAACTAAAGAGGCTAAAGGAAGTATTATCTATGGCTTATTGGGTCTCTTTTTAGGCGCTATTTTATCGATAGCTTGGAGCATGATTGCACATTATCGAAGACATAAAATAGGCTATGCTTTTGATTATACTTGGGGAATTAATGATCTGCATTTTATTTATAACCGTCAAGATAATCGAGAAGTCTTAGAAAAATTAATTCGAACTCCTAGTGATAGTCAGCGAGTAATCCTTAGACAACAAAAGCATCAAGAAGTGAATGTTCAAGAACTAATCTCTCCTGAAGGAAACACCTACGGAGTGCAAGCGACTAACTTAGCAAGTCTTGATGCAAACTTTTCACCAAATGAAATTGTTATCGTCTTAGACGCTAATATTACCGATAAAAAGTGGTATAATGACCAACGCCAATTGGCAGAGCTTTATCAAGCAAGAATCAAGATAATTCAGATTATTTAAGGAGAATTGTGAGATGAATTCAAAATCAGGATTGGTGTCGATAATAACCCCTGTTTATAACGCAGAAAGATTCTTAAAAAAAACCATCGAGAGCGTGCTTAATCAGAGTTATCAGAATTGGGAGTGGTTGCTAGTCGATGATTGCTCAAATGATATTAGTGTGAGAATAATTCAAGAATTTGCACAAGAAGATAGCCGTATTCAATTGGTTAATTTATCAAAAAACTCTGGTGCCGCAGTGGCAAGAAACAAGGGGCTTGAATTGGCTAGAGGTAGATATATTTCATTTATTGATAGTGATGATGTTTGGGAATATTGTAAGTTGGAGAAACAATTAGCATTTATGCAAGAAAAGGCGCTATCTTTTACTTATACAAATTTTTCCTTAATAGATGAAAGTGGAGAAACCCTTAAAGAAACAGTAGATTTACCAGAACGTTTAGATTATAATGGTCTTCTAAAAAACACAGCCATTGCTTGCTCTACAGTAATGATTGATCGTGAAAAAATAGGAGACTTTAGAATGCCTTTAGTGCGGAAAGGACAAGACACAGCAACTTGGCTAATGTTAATGCGTGAACGAAAAATTGAAGCTTATGCTTTAAATGAAGTGCTTAATCACTATCGTCAAGTTTCTGGTTCTATTTCCTCCAACAAGCTTTCAGCTCTTAAGCGAACATGGTACACTTATCGCCATTTAGAAAAATTACCACTATATCAGTGCATATATTATTATAGTCATTATGTTTTTCAGGCAATTAAAAGGCGGTTATAATTTAACAAGCAATTATATAAGATAGCTAAATAAGGTTAGGAGACAAAAATGAATATATATCAAAATTTAATTGAAGGTAAAACAAAGTTAGCAGTTGTAGGTTTAGGGTATGTGGGTATGCCGATTGCCATAGAATTTGCTAAGCACATTGAAACAATTGGCTATGACAACAATGTTCATAAAGTGGAGCAATATTTACAGGGTATCGATCCAACTCTAGAGGTTGGAGATGAAGCAGTCAAGAATACAAATTTAGCTTTCACCTACGACCAAAGTAGGCTAAAAGAAGCGAACTTTATTATTGTTGCGGTTCCAACGCCTATCAATCAAGATAAGACACCTAATTTAGATCCGGTTATTTCAGCCACAAGAACTGTAGGTAAAAACATGTCTAAAGGGACTTTAGTTGCTTATGAGTCAACGGTTTATCCTGGGGTTACTGAGGAAATGTGTATTGAAGAACTTGAAGAAAGTTCAGGATTAGTGCATGGTGTTGATTTTTGGGTAGGTTATTCACCTGAAAGAATTAATCCAGGAGATAAGGTCCATACTTTACCAAAAATTAAAAAGATCGTTTCTGCTACAACTGCTGATGCTTTAGATACAATGGCTAAAGTATATGAACTAGTAATTGAAGCGGGTGTTCATCGTGCACCAAGTATTAAAGTTGCTGAAGCCGCTAAAGTTGTTGAAAATAGTCAAAGAGATATTAACATTGCATTTATGAATGAGTTAGCTCTCGTTTTTGATCGAATGGAAATTGATTCGCAAGATGTTATTGATGCCATGAATACCAAATGGAATGCTTTAGGTTTCACACCAGGACTAGTGGGAGGACACTGTATTGGTGTAGATCCTTACTACTTTGTTTACGAGGCAGAAAACTTGGGCTATCATAGTCAGATTATTCTTTCTGGTCGCCAAATAAATGATCAAATGGGAGATTTTATTGGTGATAAGTTGATTAAGCTCATGGTTAAGGCGGGTAAAAAAGTAACAGACTCTAAAGTAGTTATTTTGGGTCTAACTTTTAAAGAGCATACACCAGATACGCGCAACTCAAAAGTTGCCGATATTATCAATTATTTAAGGACTTTCGATATTGAGCCTGTTGTAGTAGATCCTTGGGCTGAATCAAGTGATGCCAAAGCAGAATATGATGTTGATTTAACAGCGTTCGATCAAGTTCAGGATGCGGATGCTGTTATCTTTGCAGTAGCTCATCAGGAATTTCGAGAACTAAATAATACAAGCATCGAAAAATTGTTTAATGCAAAATTATCACCTAAAGAAAGAGTTCTTATAGATGTCAAAAGCATACTGGATGCTGATTATTTTAAGGAAGCTGGCTATACTTTTTGGCGCTTATAATAATAGCTGGCTCTCAAGCACTTTATCGAACAGGATAAATAGTTTGAGAGTTTCCTTAAGTAGTTTGCGTATCAGAATGTTTATTATTGGAACACTTGATCCTTTGAAAACAAATATGAGGTGATAAAAATGAGTATTAAGAAAATTTTCTTAATATTTTTACTTCTACTTATTTTTCCTTTTGACAAAGCGGTGGCTTTAGCTAAATACAATTTACCAGAATTGAGTCAGATTGATGCGATAAAATCAAATGCTAGTGTTGATGAATTAATTGATTCAATTCCTGCTGAGGGAAATTTAAATGATCCCAATTTACTTTTGGTGAATCCAAGCAACCCAATCAACAATCAAATTGAAGTTGATTTAGTTACTTCAATTGAAGGAATTCCATATGCTGCTAACATTGAAGAAAAACTTAGTCAGCTGTTACAAGCAGGTTTGGAGGATGGTTATCTATTTACAATTATTTCAGGATACCGTTCGACAAATCAGCAAGCAGGGTTAGAAAGTTCTAGAAAACAGTCTTTAATGGCGGTCGGTTATAGTGAATCAGAAGCGAGATATTTAACCAATTTATATACAGCACCAGCAAATGCCACAGAGCATATGACTGGGCTCGCTATTGATATATTAGGTCAAGATTGGACCAGCATAGGAGGAGGCTTAACTGAAAATTATAGCGAAACGGCATCGGCCCAATGGTTAGTAGAAAATGCAGCCAATTTTGGGTTTATTTTAAGATACCCTCAAAATAAGACAGAAATGACTACTTTTAATTTTGAACCTTGGCATTATCGCTATGTAGGTCAACTAAATGCGCAATTTATGATGGAACATGGGCTTACTCTTGAAGAGTACCTAGCCCTTATTGAAGAACGTGACCGGCGTAAAAAAATTGAGAAAGTAAAACAAGCGGCTGAAAATCAAGCGGTTGATGAAGCAAAAAGGTGGTTAGAAGAACAAAAGAAAACGATTGATAAACTGTTTTATAACTCATCAACTGATTAAATGACAAAGAGCTTGTGACCGAAGTTAGCTAAAACACCGTCCTTAACACTGTTAAACAGCGTTAAGGACGGTGTTTTAGTTTTATTAAATAAACAAAGAGTTGCCTACCTTCTGTTTAATATAACCCTAAAAAGGACAAATGAGTAACAACTGATTTTTTAAAATGCATGATAAATCAAATTAACAATCCCTGCAGAAATCATAATCACGATGGGGTTAGCTTTAAACTTATTAAGTAATAGCATGGCTATAATAAAAATTACCAACATTAACCAATTAGGGTCCATCCAAACAACAGTCTCTTTTTGCCAAATAGCATTCACAAAAATTGATAAGCCCGAACTAGCTATTAAGGCAATCACTATAGGCCTAAGGATAAAAAGGGTGTCTTGCATTAAACTTAGTTTTTGAAAACGCTGATAAAGATAGGCTAAAAAAGTCACGATAATTATCGATGGTAAGGTACAGCCGATAGTAGCAACTATTGCACCACTGACACCACCGATTTGAGTACCAATAAAAGTAGAGGCATTAATAGCAATTGGACCAGGTGTCATTTGTGAGATTGTAATTAGATGACCAAATTCTTCTAAAGATAGCCAATGCTCTTGGTGAACAACCAAGTCTTCAATCAAAGGCAAAGCAGCATAGCCACCACCAAAAGAAAGTAAGCCAATATTTAAAAAAGTAAGAAATAGTTCCCAATAAATCAAGTAATCACCTCTTCAAATAAGAATAAATAAAGCCACCACATAAAGAAATAAGAATTAACCATGAAATCGGGAAGTTAAAATAACTAACTAAAATGAGAGCGCTTATAAAAATGAGAATTAGATACTTTTCTTTTTGTTTAACAAGATCTTTGATCATGGTATAAACAACAGAAACAATTACCGCTGCTACTCCCGCTTGCATTCCTTCTAACATCCAAGCCACCCATTGATTTTCAATAAAGACCTGATAAAAATGTGCAATGATAGAGATAATTGCAAAAGGAGGAAGAATAGTGGCAAAAACAGTGGTGAGAACACCGAGCCATCCTGCTAATTGATAACCTACAATCACCGCGGCATTAATAGCGATTGCCCCTGGAGAAGATTGAGCGATTGCGATTAAATCGAGCATTTGATTTTCTTCAAACCAATGATAGTCATCAACAAATTGCTTTTTCATAAGACTTACAATTACATAACCTCCACCAAAGGTAAAAGCACTTAATAGAAAAGTCACTCTAAACAATTTGATATAAAATTTCAAATTTTTTTGCAAAAAATCACTCCTACAAGGAACTTGTAAAATCAGACAATTTAAATTATAGAAAGAAAAGTAAAAATTGTAAACTAGAGCTTAGGTATGACAAGAACATTTATAAGACCTATAATAGAATAGAAGATTATTGAGAGGAGAGAATTAATGAAAAAATTAGGAATTGTAGTAAATCCCATTGCTGGTATGGGAGGACGAGTTGGTTTAAAAGGTACCGATGGTAAAGATGTATTAACTGAGGCGATTAAGAGAGGAGCTAATCCTGAGGCCCCTTTAAAAGCCTTGAAAGCGCTCAAAGAATTAGCTCCTCTTAAAGAAGAATTAATTGTATATGTTGCTTCTGGTAAAATGGGAGAAGATTTAGTAAAAGAAACCGAATTGAATTATGAAGTGATTCATCAAATCGATGGTGACAGTATGGCGAAGGATACCATTCATTTAGTTGAAAAATTTCAAGAGAGAGAGGTGGATTTAATACTTTTTGCAGGAGGCGACGGAACGGCACGTGATATTGCTTCAGTTACTCAACTTGCTATTCCAACGATTGGGATACCAGCGGGTGTTAAGATTCATTCTCCTGTTTATGCAGTGACACCGGAACATGCCGGTAAGTTAGCTTTGAGGTATTTGAAAGACAAGGAATTGTCTCTAAAAGATGAGGAAGTTATCGATATTGAAGAAGATGCATTCCGTAGGGATGAAATAATTACTAAAGTCTATGGATACCTAAGTGTTCCTTATGATGAAAGTCATTTACAAAATTTGAAATCACCTACTCCTCAATCGGATGAGGCAGCAAGAGTTTCTATAGCGCTTGATATTATAGATAGAATGGAAGAAGATGTCTTCTACATTATTGGCTCTGGTTCAACAGTTGCTCCGGTAATGTTAGAGTTAGGTCTGGAACCAACATTATTAGGTGTTGATATCATTCGAAATAAAAAAGTTGTAAAAAAAGATGTCTATGAACAAGAGATTTTGGATATCATTGGGGACAAGCCAGCTAAATTGATTGTTACACCGATGGGTGGTCAAGGATATCTCTTTGGCCGAGGCAATCATCAATTATCTGACAAGGTTCTTGCCAAGCTAGATAAAGAGGATATTATAATCGTTGCAACACCAGGAAAATTAAACACCTTAAAAGGTCAACCGCTTTTAGTTTATACAGGTAATCGTGAAATTGATGAAAAATTAGCTGGTTATCATAAAATTTTACTAGGATACCATAACTCCAGAATGTATAAGGTAAGTGCAATTTAAGAAATAACGAAAATTTTGTGAAAAAAGATTAAGTTGACCAAGTGGTTATCACTATATTAATAACAACTTTCATCTATTAAATAGCGGTTGTGAAAAGCACAACTAACTTTCTTTATTGATAATATAAACAAATTTAGTACTTGCTTACATAAAAATGTTTGTGAAAAAACCGAATTGCAAGCTAAAAATGCAATTTTTTAAAAACTGTCTGCAAAATGTAAGAGTTTCCTAACGTTTTATGGTATGATGAAAGATGCATAGAGATACTATGTGATTTATCTAAAGGGGGAAAAGATTTTAATGAAGACAGATATTCAAATCGCACAGGAAGCTAAATTGCAACCAATTGAAGATGTGGCTGCAAAGTTAGGTATTTCTAATGATGTATTAGAGCCTTACGGTAAAACAAAAGCTAAAATCGATTTTACTAAATTAGATATGGATAACAAGGACTTAGGAAAATTAATTCTTGTTACAGCGATTACTCCAACTCCTGCTGGTGAAGGTAAAACAACTACTTCAATCGGCTTGGCAGACGGAATGTCTAAAATTGGTAAGAAAACAGCAGTTGCTTTACGTGAGCCTTCATTAGGACCAGTATTTGGTATTAAAGGTGGAGCAGCTGGTGGTGGATACGCACAAGTTGTTCCAATGGAAGATATTAACTTACACTTTACTGGAGACTTCCACGCGATTGGAGCAGCAACTAACTTAATCGCTGCCTTATTAGATAACCACATCCACCATGGTAACGCATTAGATATTGATACAAACCGAATTGTATGGCGTCGTGTTGTCGATATGAACGACCGTCAATTACGTAATATTGTAAATGGATTAGGCCGTCGTGTTGATGGAGTAACACGTGAAGATGGTTACGACATCGTTGTAGCTTCTGAAGTAATGGCAGCATTCTGTCTATCTAATAATTTACAAGAATTAAAAGAAAAATTAGGTAATATGATCGTTGCTTACACTCGTAAAGATAATAAGCCAGTTACTGTTAAAGATATTAATGGTGCTGGAGCTGCAACTGCATTACTTAAAGATGCAATCAAGCCAAATATTGTACAAACTTTAGAAGGGACACCAGCTTTTGTGCACGGTGGACCATTCGCAAACATTGCTCACGGATGCAACTCAATTATTGCAACGAAACTAGCAATGAATTATGCAGATTACACAATTACTGAAGCTGGTTTCGGTGCAGACTTAGGTGCTGAGAAATTCTTAGACATCAAATGTCGTCAAGCAGGGATAGCTCCTTCAGCAGTTGTAATCGTTGCAACAATCCGTGCATTGAAGATGCATGGTGGAGTTGATAAAAAAGAATTAGGACCTGAAAATGTAGAAGCTTTACGTAAAGGTATGCCTAACTTAATGCGTCACATTAACAATATTAAGAATGTGTTCGGATTAAACCCAGTAGTAGCTATCAATGCGTTCCCAACTGATACAGATGCCGAAATTGAAGCATTACGTGAAGAATGTGAAAAAGAAGGCGTTAAAGTTGTTCTTTCAACTCACTTCTCTGATGGAGGTGAAGGTGCAACTGAACTAGCTAAGGCTGTAGTTGAAGCATCTGAAAAAGAAAGCAACTTTAAGTTTGCTTATGATGTAGAAGCTTCTATCGAAGAAAAACTTGAAACATTAGTAACTAGAATCTACGGTGGTGCAAAAGTTGAGTTTACTTCAGTAGCTAAGAAGAAAATTAAGCAATTCACCGAGCAAGGACATGGTAAATTACCAATTTGTATGGCTAAAACGCAATATTCATTCTCCGATGATCCTAAATTATTAGGAGCTCCAGAAGGATTTACTGTTACTATCCGTGACTTAACCGTTTCTGCTGGTGCAGGCTTCCTAGTTGCTATGACAGGTGACATTATGAAGATGCCTGGCTTACCAAAAGAACCAGCTGCTAACCGTATTGATGTTGATGAAAAAGGTAACATTGAAGGATTGTTCTAAAAAGAATTGATTCTAAGATAAAATTAATAGTCGAGCGAGTAAATTTTTGCTCGTTCGACTTTTACAGTGTATTGAATAGAAAAGGGAGGATCTTATGGGCAAGATTTTAGATGGTAAAGAAGTTGGGAAAGCAATTCGCGAGCGTACTCGTCAAGAAGCAGAAGCTTTAAGAGAAAAAGGGATTGTTCCTAAATTAGTAGTGTTACGTGTCGATGAAAACCCTTCTTCCATGGCTTATGAAAAAAATGCTATGAAAGTAATGGAAAAATGTGGAATCGAAGCAGAAGCTCGTACTGAATTGGATGCTAAGACCACCGAAGATGTCTTAAAAATTATCGATGAATTAAATGCAGATAAATCTGTGTCAGGCGTTATCATTATGCAACCATTCCCGGAAGGAATTGAGCGAGCAGAAATTGCTGAGCGCTTAAATCCATATAAAGACGTAGATGCCTTGAACCCAGTTAACTTAGGTAAGCTAATTAACAATGATCCAACTGCAATGGCTCCTTCTACAGCACAAGCTTGTATCGAAATTCTTGATTACTATGACTATGAATTAGAGGGTGCTGAAGTTTGTGTTATTGGTTCATCACCAGTTGTTGGTAAGCCATTAGCAGTTATGTTATCAAACCGTAATGCAACTGTTTCAAATACACATGTCTATACTAAAGACAACACTATCCACACTACTTTAGCTGACATTGTGGTCTCAGCTACCGGAGCTTTAGGACTTGTTGGCCCTGACTACATCAAAGAAGGTGCAACAGTAATTGATGTTGGCTTTGGTTACAAAGATGGTAAGGCAACTGGAGATGTTCGCTTTGATGAAGTTGAGCCTAAAGCAAGTGCTATCACTCCTGTCCCAGGTGGTGTTGGTTCTGTAACAACAGGTGTTCTGGCTTCACAAGTTGTTAAAGGTGCTAAGCTTCTAAATGGCTTAGAATAGGAGCGCGTAATGAAAGAATTAAAAGTCACAGAATTTATTGACAAGTTAGCTTCTAATGATCCAACTCCTGGTGGAGGGGCTGCAGCGGGCGTTACAGCTGGATTGGGTATTGGTGCTATTTTGATGGCTATGATTTTCTCGCAAAGTGATAAATTGTCTAAAGAGGATCAAACTTTTCTTGCTAAAAAAATTGAAGAGTTTGAAAAAAGTAAAGAGATTTTTGTGAACATTATCGACCGCGATGCAACTGAGTTTGAACCACTTTCTAAAGCGTATGGTATGCCGAGAGCAACAGACGTAGAAAAACAAGTGCGTAATGAAGCAATTCAAAGTGGGTTAGTAATTGCATCTCAACCTCCAGTTGACTTGATTTCAGAAGTCAGCCAAATTGTGGAGGGCTTTGACAAGGTTATTCCTTTAATTAAAAAAATCATCGTTTCCGATGTTGGTGTAGGTCTTCAAATGTTACGTTCGGCTGTTCAGGCTTCTTCATTAAACTTATATATTAATGGAGGACAGCTTAAGGATAAGGAAAAGCAAGAAGAGTATTATGAGCTTGCTAACAACAAGGTCGCTGAATTGTCCTCTCAATTAGATGAATACTACGCACAAGTCAAAGATATTTTAATCAAGTAAGGCGAAGGAGATAGTATAATGACAAACGTTCAATTAGATGAAAATGGATTGAAAAAAACACCTATGTATGACTATTACATCGAAAAAGGATGCAAGATTACAGATTTTGGTGGATGGGGATTACCAATTCAAATCACCAAAATTGCTGAGGAGCACGAGGCAGTTCGTAATGCAGTAGGTTTATTTGACGCTTCACATATGGGAGAGGTTCGTGTTAAATCGGCTAAGATGAATGCTTATGACTGGTGGAACGGATTAATCACTAATGATGTGCATAAAGCTACTTTCAACGGAAAAGCTCAATATACCGCTGTATGTAAAGAAGATGGCGGCATCTTAGATGATTTGATTTATTACCGCCGCAATGATGACGAGTTTGTTGCAACTCCAAACGGCTCTAACCGTGAAAAGATTGTTCAATGGATGCATGATCATAATCAAGAGGGTCAAGTTGAGATCACAGATGAAACTTATGACTGGGGATTAATCGCTGTTCAAGGACCAAATGCTGAAGAATTATTGGCTCGCATTACAGATACTAACTTGAAAGAGATTGAATATTATTCTTATAAGCAAGATCAAGTAGTAGCTGGTTTTGATCGTGTTCAAATCTCACGTACTGGTTATACCGGTGAAGAAGGTTTCGAACTATATATTCCAGCTGAACATATGCTTGAGATTTGGAAGAAATTAGTTGAAGAAGGTCAAGATTTAGGTGTTAAAGAATGTGCGCTAGGAGCACGTGACACTTTACGCCTTGAAGCTGGTTTACCACTGTATGGCAATGACTTCGATGAGAGCGTCAACCCAATCGCAGGTGGTATTGCATTTGCAGCACCAAAAGCTAAAGAAGCAGATTACATCGGAAAAGAAGCAATTGCTGCTTATCGCGCCGGCGATAAGAAAGAAGCGTCTCGAGGATTTAAGATTGACGGCAAACAAATCGCTCGTCATGGTATGGAAGTTAAAAATCAAGAGGGTGAAGTGATTGGGGTAGTAACATCAGGAACGAAATCACCTACATTAGGATACCCTCTAGGTTTCATGCGTGTTGCCACTGATTATAAAGTTGGTGATAAAGTAATTATCGATATCCGCGGTAAAGAAATTGAAGCAGAATTAACTAAGAAAGACTGGTTAGCTGCTAGTAAGTAAATTTAAACTAAAGTGGTTTCATTTTTGTTAAATGTTTGATAAAATGAGCACATAAACAATTTTAAGAAAAGGGGTCATTTATAATGTCACAAGTATTTTTTACAGAAGAACACGAATTTATTGAAATTTTAGCACCTAACAAAGCACGTGTAGGTATCACTGCTTTTGCTGCAGAGCAATTAGGAGATATCGTTCACGTTGAATTACCAGAAGTCGACGATGAATTCGATGCTGAAGAAGAAATCGCAACAGTAGAATCTGTTAAATCTGTATCTGAAGTATACGCACCTTTTGCAGGTAAAGTAGTTGCGGTGAACGAAGAGTTAGAAGATGCACCAGAATCAGTTAACGAAGATGCTCAAGGTAAAGGATGGTTCTTCGAAATTGAGACTGAAGAAGACATCGATACATCAGAATTCTTAACTGAAGAGCCAGCTGAATAATCATAAATTTTAAAGGTTTGTTTATTAGAGTGACTCTATGTCACTCTAATATTTAAGTCAAAATTGCTATTAATTTAAAAAGTACGAATTAAAGAAAAAAATAGACTAAGGAGCAGATCATGGCAAAATTTAGATATTTACCTAACACAGACCAAGACCGCCAAGCAATGCTAGAAACAATTGGCGTTAAAGATATTATGGATATCTTCTCTGACTTGCCAGAAAATGTACGCCGTACAGGCAAAATGAACTTACCTGAACCACTTTCTGAATTGGAAATTGTTAAAGAACTGACTAGAATGTCGGCTCTAAACACTTCGTCCAGTCAAATGCCTTTTTTCTTAGGTGCTGGAACGTATGACCACCATGTACCTTCGATTGTTAATCATATTATTATGCGTCAAGAGTTCTTAACTGCTTATGTTCCCTACCAACCAGAAGTATCTCAAGGAGAATTGCAAGCATTATTTGAATGGCAAACAATGATTGCTGAACTGACAGGTATGGATTTGGCAAACTGTGGTATGTATGATGGATATAACGCAGTTTCCGAAGCAGCAAACCTTGCGTTTAACCATGTTAAGAAGTCTAAAAAAGTATTAGTTTCTAAAGGGTTAAACCCACAAGCAATTGAAACTGTAAAAACTTACGGTTTCGGTAAAGATTACGCTGTTGAAGAAATAGCACTTGAAAATGAAGTCACAAGTCTTGAAGATTTAAAAGCTAAATTAGATGCTGAAGTAGCGGCAGTTATTGTTCAATATCCAAACTTCTTTGGATCGGTTGAGGATTTAAAAGCAATTAAGTCAGCTTTAGAAGGAACAAAAACATTGTTAATTGTTTCTGCTAATCCATTAGCTCTTGGAAAACTAGAAAAACCAGGTGCTTTTGGAGCAGATATTACTGTTGGAGATGTTCAGCCTTTCGGTATACCAATGTCTTTAGGTGGCCCTCACTGTGGTTACTTTGCCGTTAATGACAAGTTAATGCGTAAGATTCCTTCGCGTATTGTCGGGGAAACAGTAGATGAAGAAGGTAGACGTGGATTCGTTATGACCCTTTCTACACGCGAGCAACATATCCGTCGTGAAAAGGCAACCTCTAACTACTCTTCAAACCAAGCTTTATTCGCTTTAGCATCATCTATTGCTATGTCAGCATACGGTAAGGTTGGTATTCAAGAATTAGCACAGGCTAATATCAATAATACACATTATCTTGCGAAAGAACTAAAAGCAGCAGGTTTTGAAATTCTTAACACTAGACCGTTTTTCAACGAGTTTGTTATCAAACTAAATAAAGATGTACGTCAAGTCAATAAAGAATTATTTGAAAAAGGATTTGTTGGTGGCTTTGATGCTTCAAAAGCAATTGGTGTTGATAATGCCTATCTACTTTGTGTAACTGAAAAGCGTACCAAAGAAGAAATGGATAAATTTGTAACTGCTTTAGTGGAGGTGGCAAAATAATGATCTTACAAGATTATGATAAATTGATTTTTGAAATTTCGCAAGAAGGGCACACAGCTTATGATTTGCCAGTTTCTGAAGTAGAAGAGTATGACTTATTATCAGAATTAGGAGAATATGCACGTCAAGAACCTGCGCGTTTGCCAGAAGCTTCTGAACTACAAATTGTACGTCACTATACAGCACTTTCAAACCGTAACTTTGGTGTTGAATCAGGTCCTTATCCATTAGGATCATGTACAATGAAGTATAATCCAAAGATTAACGAAGATGTAGCTGCTATGGATGGCTTTGCGAATATTCATCCTTTACAAGATCCAGACACTATTCAAGGTGCACTACAATTAATGTATGAATTACAAGAATATTTGAAGGAAATCACTCAATTTCCAGCATTAACTTTACAACCAGCTGCAGGTGCTCAAGGTGAGTTAGCAGCAATATTAGCTTTTAAAGCTTATTTTGAATCCATTGGAGAATTGGAGCAACGTCGAGTAATACTAATTCCTGACTCTGCTCACGGAACAAACCCAGCCACAGCTATGGTAGCTGGTTTCGAAACGGTTGAGCTTCCTTCCACTCCAGAAGGGATTATTGATGTCGAGGCAGTGCGTGCTGCTGTAGGGCCAAATATTGCCGGTATTATGATTACAAACCCATCAACAGCTGGTTTGTTTGAAAAAGATGCTAAGGAAATTGTAGATATTGTTCACGAAGCGGGTGGACTTGCTTATTATGATGGTGCAAACTTAAATGCTATTATGGGATTAACTTCTCCAGGTGCAATGGGCTTTGACGCTTGTCACTTGAACTTACATAAGACCTTTACTGGACCTCATGGTGGTGGAGGACCAGGATCAGGACCAATTGGCGTTGTGGATAAATTAGCACCATTTATTCCTGGACCCAATGTGGTAAAAAATGGCGACAAATATGAGCTTGAAACACCTGAGAAATCTTATGGTCGTATCAAAGGAAACTTTGGAAACTTTGGTGTAAACGTTCGTGCTTATACATACATTCGCTCAATGGGAGCTGAAGGATTACGTCGTGCTTCTGAAGATGCTGTTCTTAATGCTAACTATTTACGAGTACGTGTTAATGAATACTTTGATGCACCATTCCCTAACTTCAACAAAAACGACTTTGTATTGGACTTAAGTCGTCACAAGAAAGATTATGGAGTAACAGCTAAAGATGTTGGTAAGCGACTTTTAGACTTTGGTATTCATGCTCCAACAACTTACTTCCCATTGCATGTTAATGAATGTTTAATGGTTGAGCCGACTGAAACAGAATCTAAGCAAGACTTAGATTATGTAGCAGATATCTTAATTAAGATTAATCAAGAGGCTATTAATAATCCTGAAATTGTTCAAACAGCTCCACATAATACACCCGTAAGACGTTTGGATGAAGCAGGAGCTTCTCGTAAGCCAGTTCTAAAATATACTTTTGAGAAACATGAATCAGAATCTGCTGAAGTAGAATAAAAAAATCAAAATCAACTGATCTCGGTCAGTTGATTTTTTGATGGATATAATTTAAAATGTTAAATTGTAACAGCTTCAATTTATTATCATTCATTTCTATATAAACATATTAGAAGGTGGTTTGTCCATGCAAACAGAAAAGGCTATTGAATCCGATATTAATCAACTTTTAGAAAAAATGAAGAAGGGTAAAGTTCGTATAACTCCTCAAAGACGAGCCATCTTAAAAACAATCTTGACAAAAGTCAAGCATCCAAGTGTTGAAGAGATTTACCAGCAAGTTCAACAAGACTATCCACAAATGAGTTTAGCAACAGTTTATAATAATGTTCGTGCTTTTGTGAATGCAGGCATTTTACAAGAGTTGAACATTGATGAAAAAACAAAACACTATGATATTAATGTGCACCCCCACGGACATACAATTTGCGAAGCTTGTGGAAAAATTGAAGATGTTTTTTTAAATCAATTTAATGATATATACACCGAAATAAAAGAGTTAGATAAATTTAAGGTAAGAGCGATGGAAGTATCCTTTTATGGGTTTTGTCAAGAGTGTTATGAGAAAGAAGCACAAAACAATTAAAGAAAACTGCCAACTTGTTGAATAAGTTGGCAGTTTTTTTGCTATGTACTATCTATATCGTATACCCATTACTTTCTCCATACGAGCCAATGTCTGAGAAGCTGTTTCATTAGCTTTAGTTGCACCTATAGAAAGAATATCATAAAGTTCATCGCCTGCGATTAGCTGATTATAACGCTTTTGAATAGGCTCTAAGACAGATACAACTAAATCAGCTAAGTCTGATTTAAAGCGACCATAACCTAAGTCATGATATTGATTAACGATCTTTTTAATTGGCTGTTCACTTAAGCTTGCGTAAATTTCAATTAAGTTGGATAAACCAGCTTGGTTAGCCGTGTCATAATTAACGACTCCAATTGAATCAGTAACAGCTGATTTAATTTTCTTAATGATTTGACGCGGTTCATCCAACATTGAGATTTTACTTTTTTCATTTTCATCTGATTTGGACATTTTTCGACTTGGGTCTTGCAGACTCATAACTCGCTTACCAGCATTTGGATAAATAGGTTCTGGTTTAACTAATATGTCTTCTCCGTAGCGGTTGTTAAAACGGTCTACAAAATTTCTTGTTAATTCAATATGCTGACGCTGGTCATCACCTACTGGAACATATTTAGCATCATAAAGAACTATATCACCAACCATTAATGCCGGGTAACAAAGTAAGCCAGCACCAACTGATTCTTGTTTAGCAGACTTGTCTTTATATTGTGTCATTCGTTCTAGCTCACCTACGCCAATCTGACAGGTAATGAGCCAAGCAATTTGAGAGTGAGCAGGTACTTCTGATTGTACGAATACTGTGGATTTGTTCGGATCGATACCAATCGCTAAATAAAGGGCAGCTAGTTGCTTAGTTTGTCTTACCAATATTTCAGGGTCCTGTGGGACTGTGATGGCATGTTGATTCACAATACAATAGGTTGCTTGATATTTATCTTGTAAATCAACAAATGATTTCATGGCTCCAATATAGTTTCCAAGAGTAGGTATGGAGGATGGTTGTACACCGGAAAAAATGGTCTCTTTCATGATCTTCCTCTTTCTAATGGCTTATATTTACATTAATAATTATAACCTATCTAAAATTAAATGCTAGCTTTTATGAAAAAAGATTGAGTGTTTTCACAAACTGGCAGTTTTTCATCAGTAATTCTAATAAATGTCACACACTAATCATTGATTATAGTTTGCTTTAAAGCATTTTTGTTGCTATAATTCTATATGTAGTACTAAATACTTTGTGAAACTCACTTATTGTATCGAATAGATTTGATTGTTAAATGATAAAATCTTAAGTTCAATAATTGAATATGTACGTGTCTTTAAGAGAGAAGAATGTTCACAAGAGAGGATGATCTTTTAATGGTAACATTATATGTAACTCCAAGTTGCACGTCATGTAGAAAAGCCCGTTCATGGCTAGAAGAAAATAATATTGCATTCGAAGAGCGCAATATTTTCACTGAACCTTTAACGATAAACGAAATAAAAGGTATTTTGCGTATGACAGAGGAAGGGACAGAGGATATCGTTTCAACTCGGTCAAAAGCCTATTCAGAATTAGATGTAGAAATCAGCGAATTACCTTTAAATGATTTTTTTGAGTTAGTTCAAAATCAACCAGGTTTGTTGCGTCGACCAATTATTTTAGATGATAAACGCATTCAGATTGGTTACAACGAGGATGAAATCAGACGTTTCTTGCCTCGAGAAGTAAGAGCTCGCGCATTGCGTCACGCTCGTGCTTTGGTAAATGAATAAACAAAAATTTGAGCCTTCGGGCTCTTTTTTTGAATAAATAGAATTGCATTGGATAAGCTGTCAACCGTAAATGAAAATGTCCTGAAATTTTAAAAATTTGCGGGATA
>NZ_JBNUPF010000013.1:0-59749 GCF_050409565.1 Facklamia sp. P12955 | reverse complement strand
TAGTTTTATCCCGCAAATTTTTAAAATTTCAGGACATTTTCATTTACGGTTGACATGTATTATCGTCTAACATTATCGTCTAACAATTATTCTATCAATTTCTTTCACTTAAAATGTTAAAAAGCTTAATAAACTCATCCAAATTTAATGTTTCAGCGCGACGGCTAGGTAAAATATCCGCCTTAGCAAAGCAACTTTCTAAGTAAGTTGCTTCTTGATTGGGATAATAAACTTTTAAATTATTCCACAGGGTTTTTCTACGTTGTTTAAAGCAAGCTTGAACAAACTGTTGAAATGACCTACTGTTTTTAAAGTTGTGAGATGGATTTTCTAAGCTCGTTAATTTTAACACAGCAGAATCGACATTGGGTCTGGGCATAAAAACAGTGGGAGGGACAATAAATGCTAATTCCGCTTTCATTTGAAGCTGAATAGCCACTGTTAGTGAATTATAAGCTTTGGTTCCTACTTGCGCAGTCATGCGCTCAGCTACTTCCTTTTGCATCATCATGACTAAAGAATCAAAGGACAACTGGCTAGCTAGTAAATGCATAATGATAGGCGTCGTAATATAATAAGGTAAATTAGCGACCACCACTAAGCGTTTACTTTGGTGTAAGTAAGCATAATCTGATTGACTAAAATCAACTTTTAAAATGTCTCGATGAATAACTTCAACGTTTTCATAGGGAGATAGGGTATCTTGAAGAATATTTACAAAACGTTGATCTATTTCAAATGCCAACACTTTCTTAGCAGATAAGGCCAAAAACTCTGTCAGAGCACCTATTCCTGGACCTATTTCGATAACGGTTGTTTCTGAATCAATCTCTGCTACTTCTACTAACCTTTGTAGAATTTGAGGCTCTACTAAAAAGTTTTGCCCTAAACTTTTCTTCATTTTTATATCATACTGCTTCATAATCGAACTTGTACGACTGGGTGTTGCTATTAGTTTATGATCAATATCTTTATTCACTTTCTTCCCTCCTTTTTAAATAAGCTAGTATCTCTTGACGACTTACTTGGTACTTAGCCAATTGCTTTTGTAACTGCTTAGCGTTAACGTGTCCTAAATTAAAATGACTAGCTACTGTCTGCCTTAAAACATTGGCTTGCTCTGTTCCAGCTAGACCCATAGCCACCAGTTCTGCCATGGGTATCGGTTTTAATTCTTTTTGAGGCGACATCTTTGTTACTTTACTTAAGGCTGCTTGAATATCGGCTGCACTGGCATGTTCAATTCCCAAAGAATCTTTTTTACGGTGTGAATTTGCAGCTTCTTGACTTAAAAAAGCTTCTTTAACGCTTGGAATTTGAGTACGAATAATTCTGCGAATGCGCTCGCCAGGATAATCAGGATCAGTAAAGACTATTACGCCAAATTGCTTATTAGCTTCTTCAATTCGGCTGAGGATTTCTTGATCAATGGCCGACCCATTGGTTTCAATCACTTTAATACTTGGGCCAAAAATCTGATTAAGACGTTGGGTATCAGATCGACCTTCTACTACCACCACTTCGGTGGGCACTTCTATTTCTTTCATTAAGCTTCCTCTTCTGGTTGCCAATTAAATAGCTTAAAGGCATTTTCACTTGTTATCCGGGCAACTTCTTCGACGGAAAGGTTTCTAACTTCAGCCAACTTTTCCGCTACATACTTAACGAAAGCTGGTTCGTTTTGCTTTCCTCTCATTGGAACAGGGGCTAAGTAAGGAGCATCTGTTTCGATCAATAGTTTGTCTAGTGGTGTAATGGCCGCAGCTTGACGGACATCTTCCGTCTTTTTAAAAGTGACCACCCCACTAAAAGATAAGTGCATACCTAAATCTAAAAAGCGCTTCGCCTCCTCAGGTCCTTCTCCAAAAGAGTGCATAATTCCCCCAGCTGCTGGAAGCCCTTCTTCCTTAAGAATTCGGTAGCAATCTTTGGTTGCTTCGCGATTATGAATAGTAATTGGTAGATTATGTTCCTTGGCAATGGCTATTTGCCTTCTAAAGACTTTAGCTTGAATATCTTTGGGAGAGGTATCCCAATGATAATCCAAACCTATTTCACCTAACATTTTGACACGATCTAATTCTAACCACTTATGTAAATCGTCTTCAAAAGTTTGATCATAATAAATGGTTTCGGTGGGATGACAACCTACCACACTAATCAAATGCTTATGCTCTTGGCTAAGCGTTAGACTGCGATCGATGGTAGGACGATCAAAACCAACAACTGCTAAAAAACCGACGCCTGCTTCTTTAGCTCTTTGTAAATATTCTTCTTCTTTCCCATGAAATTGGGAGACATTTAGATGAGTGTGTGTATCAAATAATTTCATTTTTTTCTCTCCAATCTTTTGTTATTTTAACATAACTCGTTCTTTTCAAACAGATAGGCTCATTAAACATAAAAAGGACAAGTGCGAATACTTGTCCTTTTTATTCTTTTTACCCAATCAGTGAACCATTTTTGGCTTGATCTGGGGCAAAAACTAAATGTAAATCTTTGCCACTTTCAGCAGATAAAATCATACCTTGACTAATATGACCCATCATCTTTCTCGGTTTAAGATTTGCCACAACCAAGACTTTTCTGCCAATTAACTCTTTGAAATCCGGATAGTATTTTTTAATACCCGATAAGATTTGACGATGACCTTGGTCACCTGCATCCAGTCTAAAGCGTAACAACTTATTGGAGCCTTCTACTTCGTCGACATCAATAACTTCTGCTACTTTAATTTCAGTTTGAATAAAATCATCAAATGCTACTTCTGCCGTTTCAGCATAGCTTAACTGAATTGCTTCCGGGTCCCAGTCAGGATCAGATACTGTTAAATTAGCTGAAGAAATATCCTTTTGACTTTCAAGAGACATGGCTTCTTGTAAATAAGTAATCTCTTCTTCCACTTCCAAACGAGGAAAGATAGGAACACCTTTTTTAATTACCTGCGCATTTTCTGCAAATTGACCAAAAACTAGATCGCTTAAATTAGCGTTTATTTCTTCCTCAACACCCAATTGTTTGAAGATTTCCAATGGAGCCTGTGTCATAAAAGGTCTTAATAAATGACCGATGATGCGTAAGCTTTCTGCCAAATGGAACATTACAATGGCTAAACGATCTGTTAATTGTGAGTCTTTTGCTAAATTCCAAGGTTCAGTTTGATCAATATACTTGTTAGATCTAGAAACAATCGCCATTAAGGCGTCAATCGCTTTATCAAAAGCCATTAATTCCATTTTTTCATGGTATGCTTCTAAATGATCTGTTAAATAATTAGTGAACTCTTTATCCAAATCATTTTGTGACTGCAAAACTTGCTTGTTAGGTACGGCACCTTGGAAGTATTTATTAATCATCGCAACAGTACGGTTGAGCAAGTTTCCTAAGTCATTGGCTAATTCAGTATTGATGCTTTTAACGAAGTCTTCTGGTGTAAATACAGAATCACTCCCCAAACTCATCCCTCTTAAAAGATAGTAACGAGTCGCATCAAGACCATATCGTTCAATCAAAATCTCTGGGTAAATCACATTCCCTTTGGATTTAGACATCTTGCCATCTTTCATGACAATCCAACCATGGGCATAAATACGTTTCGGTAAAGGAAGATCTAAAGCCATTAATAAGGCGGGCCAATAAATCATATGGAAGCGCGAAATATCTTTGCCTAAGACGTGAATATCCGCAGGCCAAAACTTTTTAAAAGCTTCATCATTATCGCTACCATAACCTAAAGAGGTGATATAATTAGATAGTGCATCAATCCATACATAAACAACATGTTTAGGATTTGTCTTCACTGGGATTCCCCAACTGAAGGAGGTCCTTGATACTGCTAAGTCTTCTAAACCAGGTTTGATAAAGTTATTAATCATTTCATTTTTTCGAAATTCAGGTAAAATCACTTGATCATCGGATTCGTAATATTCAATTAACCGATCCGTATATTTGGCTAATTTAAAGAAATAAGATTCTTCTTTTACTAGCTCTACTTCATGGCCGGAAGGAGCAATTCCTCCCACGACATTACCCTTTTCATCTTTAAAGACTTCCGCTAGCTGCGTTTCGGTAAAATACTCCTCATCACTGACTGAATACCATCCTGAATATTCACCCAAATAAATATCGCCTTGTTCTAATAATTGGTCAAAAATCTTTTGAACCGCTTGAACATGATAGTCGTCAGTAGTACGAATAAAATGATCATTAGTTATTTCTAGTTTTTGCCAAAGCTTTTGAATTTCTTCAGCCATTTCATCAACATATGCTTTGGGCTCTAAATTTAATTCCTCAGCTTTTTGTTCAATCTTTTGACCATGTTCATCAGTTCCAGTTACAAAGAAAACATCGTAACCCATTAAACGCTTATAGCGTGACATGGTATCAGCAGCTAGAGTGGAATAAGCATTTCCTATATGCAATTTACCACTGGGATAATAAATCGGTGTTGAAATATAAAAAGTTTTTTGTTCGGTCACGGATGAGTGCCCCTTTCAAATAAATTATCTCTCATATTATATCATAGATTAGAAGCAGTCTTTTGCTTAATTAAATGATTGTATAAAAAAAGAGTCAGTTTCCTGACTCTCATTAATTTTTATAAGACTCTTACCGCAAACGATGGGGTAAATGTTGAAATGTTTGAGTAACCTAAAGGTGTGCCTGGTTGAGAAGCATGAATATAATTTCCTCCACCAGTTGCTAAAGCAACGTGGTAAGTTCCTCCAGGACTACCCCAGAAGTATAAGTCACCTGCTTGTGCTTGGTCTATTGAAATTCTAGTGCCCGCATTTTCTTGAGCACCAGTCCATCCACCAATTTCCATACCATAGGTCTCTTTGAAAACATATTGAACAAACCCTGAACAGTCAAATCCTGCTGGAGATTTACCTCCCCATACATAAGGGATACCAATATATTTTTCAGCATTTCCGATTAATGATCCAGTATTATAAGACAAGTCTGGCGCTTGGACTTCTTCGATTACTTCTGCAGTGGTTGCAATCACTTCAACCGCTGTTGTTTCTAATGGCTCAAGACTCGTTTCAACAACTTGTGTTGTTTCAACTGGCGCAACAGTGGTTTCGATAGCTTGTGTTGTCTCAATAGGCTCTAAACTTGTTTCTACTGCTTGAGTTGTAACAACTGCTTCTTCACTTTCAATTGTCTCTAGTGAAGCAACTACTTCATATGAAACTTCTGCTGTTTGTGTAGTCTCTTGAGTTGTTTCAATTGTTTCTAATGGTGCTACTTCTGAAGTTACAACATCTTCACTAGATTCAACAACTGCTTCTTCAACTGCTTGTGTGTTCTCAATAATTGCTACTTGAGTTGCCGCTTCAAAGGCCGCTGCTTCTGCTTCTAGAGCTAGACGGTTTTCTTCAGCTAATTCTGCTTGTCTAGTTAATTCTGCGTAAGCTAATTCTGCTGAAGCTGTTTCAACTTCTAAATCACCTTTTAATGCTTCTAAGCTGATCATTTTATCAACTTTTGTTGCTTTAGCTTTTTCAGTCGCTACTTTTTTAGCTTCAACACTTGCCATGTCTTCTTTTTGACTATTTAATAAATCCTTATTAGAAGAAACCAGCTTGATAATTACATCCATTCGTCCAACGAAATCAGAAAGTGATTCTGAAGATGCTAAAATATTTAGGTAGTTGGTAGTTCCACCTTTTTCTTGAATAGCAACCGCTTGTTCAGCAATTAACTCTTGACGCTTGTCAATCATTTCTTGTAGTTCTTCAATTTCTTGGTTTAATAATTCAATTGTTTGGTTATCGTCTGAAATCGAATTTTGAAGTTGCTCAGCCTCTTCTTTAATTGTTTCAATTTGATTGTATGAATTTACTAACTGAGCATATAGCTGAGTTTGTTCAGCATTTAAATTATTTACTTGATAATCAATGTTTGCATTAATACCCTCAATATCTTGAGCATAGATTGGTAAACTACTAACTGATGAAAGTATAATTGATGAAGTTAATAATGTCGTTAATAGCTTCTTAGAAAATTTGATTTTCATTCTTATTAGCTCCTCTTTGAACTTTTATTTAAATATATCTATTGATACTTTTCTCTTAACAAGAATGATATTAACACATTAAACATCAAAAAAGGGCGTTTTCGTTGAATCGTATAAGACTTGTAACCTTATTGAAACATTTGAACAGATAAAAACATCCTTAGAAATTTTCTAAGGATGTTTTGAACCAACCGCTATTTTAAAGTGACCAGTGTATAGTGTTTTTTCCCGCGTCTGACAATAATATAAAGGTCTCCAATGGCATCTTTTTGACTGATTTCATAATCCAAATCAGTTACTTTTGTGCCATTAATTAATATAGCACCGTTGCTAACAAATTCTCTGGCTTGTCTTCTGGACTGAACGATCCCTGTCTCCACTAGCCAGATTACAATATTCATTGCTTCTTTATTCGCTAGTGCATGCGGCATATTTTTAAATCCTGCTTCAATTTGTTGAGTAGTTAGATTACCCACATTACCGGTAAACAGAGCGTGAGTAATTTTTTCGGCTTCTTCTAATGCTTCTTGACCATGCACAAACCGTGTGATTTCCTCGGCTAAACGACGTTGTCCCTTTCTTAAATGCGGTTGTTCAGCCACTTCTTTTTCTAAAGCTTCAATTTCTGATTGCTCGAGGAAAGTGAAATATTTTAAATATTTAACAACATCATCATCTGCTTGATTAAGCCAGAATTGATAAAATTCATAAGGAGTCGTCTTTTCTGGATCTAACCAAACAGTTTCTCCTCCTGCTGATTTGCCAAATTTAGTACCGTCTGACTTAAGCATTAAAGGAATAGTTAAACCATAGGCCTCTGCTTCTGTTCCTTCCATACGACGGATAAAATCTAAACCTGCTGTAATATTTCCCCACTGGTCACCACCACCGACTTGTAATTGAACATTTTGTGTTTGGAAGAGGTAATGAAAATCAACGGATTGAAGAATTTGGTAGGAAAATTCAGTAAATGAAATTCCATTCTCAAGTCGACTGGCTACAACATCCTTAGCCAACATCGTATTAACATTAAAGTGTTTACCATAATCTCTCAGAAATTCTAATAAAGAGAGCTTACTTAACCAATCATAATTATTCATTATTTTGAAAGTATTATCAGCCGAATCCCCTTTTAAGAACAGTTTTTCCATTTGTTGTGTCAGCTTCTGAGCATTTTTTTGGACTACTTCCATTGTTTGTAAGCTTCTTTCACTGGTTCGACCTGAAGGATCGCCAATCGATCCTGTTGCCCCTCCAATCAAGACAATCGGTTGGTGACCGGCTAATTGAAACCGCTTTAAAACCATAAAAGGAATTAAATGCCCAATATGCATAGAATCCCCCGTTGGATCTACTCCGCAGTATAAGGCAATCGTTTTTTTAGATAATAACTTCTCTAAACCCTCTGCATCTGTTTGTTGATTGATAGCGCCTCGCCACTTTAAATCTTCAATTATTGACATCACATTCACTCCCACTCGTTCTTTCGTTTTAGTATAAAGTCTATTCTACTATCTTGCAAGCCTATCTAAGACCAAGCTTTGGGACTCCATGCATTAGCATCTAATTGGTCTCTATTTTGTTCAATTCTCTTCTCTTGCTCTTTCAAAACAGCTAAAGCTACCTTTAAAACAGCACGACTTGGATAATCTTTGCAACTTTCTACCCATTTTTCAATAGGAACTTGGAACATCTTTGCTTTTTGCATATTATCTTTACTACTCCTCATCAAAAAGTTCTAATTCTTTTAGCTCGTCTGCTTGGTCAATTAATTTCTGAATAAATTGGTCATATATATGCTGATCAAGCGGGTCTAAATTTAATTTTAGTCGATCAAGTTCTTCTAACAAAACATTCACCTTATCTTTTAGTAAATAAAGTCGACCTGTTTTTAAATAAGTCACGTAATCAATCATTAAATGATATTTTTCTTCTTCTGTTAAATAATGAAATTGTGAAATAATAAAAGGTGGACGATACTTCATAGCAAAATCGTTTGCCCAAGCATAATAAGGTGACATTAAGTCCGCTAAACTAACTCCCGCTCGTTCACCTGGTTGAAAACTTTCGAGTCTAGAACCTACCGTTAATACAATTCCAAATTCTTTATCTTGTAAAATTTTCACTGTCTGTTTAAAGTTTAATTGATCATTAAACACTTGGTCCATCCAAACCTTTAAGATAGCCGGTGCTTGATACCAATACAGAGGAAATTGAAATAAAATACGCTCATAATCAGCCATTCTTAAAAGCTCTTGTTTGGAATCAAAAAAACCTTTGTCTTGCCACTCAGCCGTTAAATCAACGTAGTCTGTTTGGGTGAGCGCTTGGCCACTAGCTAATAAAAATTGCTGGCTAGAAGAATTTGCTAGCTGATCATGGGCGATAAAGCATAAAACATCCATATCTTTCCTCCTTATTTCTTATATCCAATTATTTTAACAAAAGCACTCCAACTTCCAATAAATAACCTTTTAATAAAAGGCATGAATTGAAGGTGAAGTGCTTTTCTTAATTAAAAATCAAAGGCATATTAGTAATAATTATCGTCATTAACTTCAGATGTCTCGATTACTTGTGTCGATTCAACTGGTTCAGATGTTCCTGGTCGAACAGTTGTACTTGGAGGTGTTGGCTCTGGATTAGTCCATGAGTTTTCTGGTTCCTCGTAATAATAATCGTTAGAAGTCTCAACAGTTTCAGCTATCTTTTGAGTTGTTTCAACTACTTCAACCGTTGTTTCCTCTGATCCTTCGAAAAGTTCCTTATTATCTTCAAGAGCTTGACTTAAACGCTCAGATGGTTCCAAAGAGCTAACTAAGAGTTGATAGTATTGTGGCACATCTTTAGCTATTTTTGCCACTTCCTTAATCACTTTATGGGTATAAGTATCCGCTTTTTTATTCATTGTTTTAAATAGAGAAGGAAGTGAATTTTTGACTTCTAATAATCGCTGATCGAATTTGCGCATAGCTTGTGCTATTTTACCAATATTACCATCAACGATATCAATTTTTTCTACATCTTTGAAAAGTTCTAAAAGTTCATCACCTTCAACAACACTTTCTTCCACTTGATCAATCAGAAGATTAATCGCCTTTTGAAAAGCATCTAATTCTACTTCTTGATTTGAATCCGAAGTCTGCTCATCAATTCCAATTTCTTCATAGTAATATTCTTCTTTTACCTTGAGCACTTTTTCTTTAGTGAGCCCTTCGCGGATCATTAAATCTTCATTCACTTCATTTCCACGGATAGCATCTTTGGTTCCTGCAAAGAAGTCATTGACCTCATTTTGTGCTTGGAAACGTTTTTCAATTTCTTTCAACTGATCAAGATATTGATTCTTAACAGTCGTTGATTCATTCAACTTATTAATATTCTTTTTAATTGGGTCTATCATTTCCACTTGGAATGATTCTTTTAAGAAATCTTGGTTTTCATCATAATATAGCTCATCAATTTGAGATTGAATATCGTCCAAAATGTTGGTGAATTCTTGGTTAGGCTTTTGAACAAGATTAGCTTTTGAATTTGAATTTACGTAAGCGTTCAAAGTAATGACTCCTACTAAACCTAAAATAAGAGCAATAGATATTATGCCTTTTAAAGTTTTCCCCACTCGATAGTCCTCCTTATCATGTCAGTTTTGTTAGTTATCATTAACAAGGGTACATTATAGCTTATTTGTTTTGACGTGGCAACGTTATTATAAAAACTGACCCTTTATTGAGTTCGCTCTCAACTTCTATTTTCCCATTATGAGCTTCAACCAAGGATTTGACAACAGCCAAACCGATGCCAGATTCCCCAAACTTTGTGTTTTTTCTTGAAACATCAACTTTATAAAACCTTTCCCATATGGAACGAATCTGATCGGTGTCAATCCCAATACCATGATCGATCACTTTTATTTGAGAACCTGCGTCTACCATTTTAGCTTCTAAAACAATCTCACTATCTTGCGAAAATTGAATGGCATTGGTTACTAAATTAATCAAAACTTGAGTAATACGATCATAGTCTGCCCATAAAGTGAAATCTGGTGCAATTTGACTAACTAATTGATCATTCTTTTCTTTAGCTTTTACTTGTAATTGGGTTTTTATATTTTCAAATAAAACTTCGGTATTGATAGAAACTTTATTTAGGCTGATTTGTTTGTTACGTATTCGTTCATAATCTAAATTTTCATTAACTAAACGTGTCAAGCGCTGCGTTTCAGAGTGGATGAGTTCCAAACTGCGATCCACTTGATTTTCAGGAATCATATCGTAACGTAAACCTTCTAATAATCCACTCATGGTTGTTAGAGGGGTTCGCATTTCGTGAGCCACATCCATCATGAATTGTTTCCTTAATGTCTCTTGTCTTTCAACTTCCGACTCATATTGAACAAGAGAATCTGCCATCTTTTGAAAATCTTTAGATAAATCAGCAAATTCATCCTGACCTTTGGTATTCACCTTAATTTCATAATTTCCAGAAGCAATTTCTTGACTGGCTTTTCGCAGCTGTTTTAACTTATTAGTCTGATAGATTGAAAAGAGAACACTCATCCCTAAGCCTGCAATACCTGCTAATAAATAAGCAAATAATACTTTTTCTTGCATGGCCGTCACTTTTTCTTCTAAATCTTCTAGTGGTGCCCCTAAACTAATAAAACCTGGAGGAAAACCTGCTACTTGATTTTCTTTCAAAGGAATGTAGACCGTTGCCATTTGTAACTGCGTGTCTGGGTCTACGTATCTTTGTGAGTAGCGTAAACCAACATTTCCACCCTTAGCAATCTGTTCCAGATCTTCTTTACTCAACTTCGAACCAAAGCGCTGATCATAAGTAGGATAAATTATTCGTCCATCGGACAAATTCACTTGGATAATTATTTTTTCACTTGACAGTAACTGGGATGCACGAACCAAATCTTCTCTCGAAAAATAATTATCAACTATATTTTCACCATAACGCAAGAGCTGCAATTCACGATCCTCATAGATCTTCTTTTCCATATAATCGGAAATACGGTATGCAGAAACCGTTAGGGCAGTCAATAATACTATTAAGAAAACAATTATTTGCTGCCATAAGAACTTCATAATTAATCACCTAGTTCTTCAAATTTATAACCAACTCCCCAAACTGTTTGAATCAACTGGGAACCATAACGCTCTATTTTTTGTCTTAATTTTTTTATGTGTGCATCTACTGTTCTTTCATCACCAAAAAAGGGATCTTCCCAAATACTCTTGAGTAATTGCTCTCTGGTAAACACTCGCTTAGGATGCTGAGCAAACATTACAAATAAATCAAATTCCTTAGGTGTTAAACTCTCTATTTTTTTATCGTGATAGTAAGCTTCACGTGTAGAAGTATTGATTTTGACAGTTTTTGTTTCAATATCAAACTCATTTTCTTCTTTAACAGCTGCATCAGCTGAAACTACTTGAGCTCTTCGATGCAGAGCTTTCATCCTCGCTAATAACGTCAAGGGACTGAAGGGTTTGGTTACATAATCATCCGCGCCCATTTCTAAACCAATCACTTGGTCGCTTTCAGAATCTTGAGCAGTTAGCATAATAATAGGCGTCTCTTTAGAAATCTGTCTAATTTTGCGACAAATGGTCATTCCATCCATAGAAGGTAGATTTAAATCCAGAATAACAATGTCCCAAATGTTAGGTTGCGTCCGATAGGCTTCAAATCCTTCTTTTCCATCACCATGAAAGCTTGCTTCAAAATTTTCTTTTTCAAAGAACATCCCCATCATTTCACAAACGGATTCATTATCCTCAATCATTAATATTTTCATTTAGCTTCCCCCTTTTTAAGAACCTACTGTTTTTTCTATTATACACAAATCTTATTATAAGAGACACTAGGTCTTCTCCACTCAGTCCAAGGTAGTATATAACAATTATAGTTTTTGGGCTTATTATTTTATAAAAACAAAAAACCGAGCAAGTATTTGCTCGGCAACTTTTTTAAAACAGCTAATCAATTTGAAATATCATTTAACACTTGCTGAATCGTTTCTTGGGACACCTGCATATCTTCCGCCTTCATCTCCATCTCTTGATTAGAAACCGCCTTAGATTTCGGCTTATCCAAGAGAGTAATTTCGCTGGCATTACATTCAATAACATAAATTTCTTCTTTTTCAGCGTTGAGATAGCTGCGACTTTGCATCATTCCTGATAAAGCAATGCGTTGCCCCTTGCATGCATACTTGTGAATCAATTTTGCCAAACCGTTCCAAGCGACGAAAGGAATAAAGTCAGTCACTGATTCACCATTACGATCGCGAAAAGGACGTTTGATTGCAATGACATTATTAGTAACAGCCGCTGAATCGCCAACCTCTTTTAACTGTATGTCTCGACATAATCTACCAACAAAAGTTACTTGATTCATATAATTCCTCCTTAATGGTGTTAATATTAAATACCAAAAAAGAAGTTTAAAAGTGCTAAGCAAATATATTATTTAGATTTTTTCGGCCAATTCAACAATTTTTCTCAACCGATGATTAACTCCCGATTTCGAAATAGGTCCGTTAGGAATTTGCTCTCCCAACTCTCTTAAGCTCATATCTGGATTTTCAATACGAAAACGTGCCATTTCTTCTAATTTTTCCGGTAAAGAGGACAATCCTTTTTTGGCTTCAATTCGTTTAATAGCTGCAATTTGTTTTTGCGAAGCATCAATTACTTTATTAAGATTAGCGTTTTCACAATTAACTAAGCGATTAACTGAATTCCTCATATCCCTAACAATCCGCACATCTTCAAATTTTAAGACTGCTCGATTGGCTCCAATAATTACTAAAAAGTCAGCGATTTTCTCTGCCTCTTTTAAGTAGGTGATATATCCGTTTCTACGAGCAATTGTTTTTGCATTTAAATGAAAATCATTCATCATTTTACAAAGATCTTCATTATGATCCTCATAACTCGAGTATATTTCTAAATGATAAGAGTTTGACTCCGGATTATTCACCGAGCCTCCCGCTAAAAAGGCTCCTCGCAAATAAGAGCGCTTCTTTGGGTCGTTTTGCATTATTTCGGGAGCCACTCTTGAGATGAGGCTTAATTGATCAAAAATTTCTAAATCTTCTAAAATTTCTTGTACATGATAACGACAGCGCACAATATAGACATTGTTCTTTTTTAATTTCATTTTGCGCCGAACAATCAGTTCGCTTTCAGCATCAAAGTAGTCCTTGAGTAAGGTATATAACCTTCTTGCGATTGCAGCATTTTCACTTTGTACATTTAAAATTAGCTTTTGTTGATAAATAGAAACCGCACCATTCATGCGGATCAATGCCGCTAATTCTGCTTTGGCATGCTCTTTGTGAACTTCTAATAATGTACATTCTTTTTTTACTTCTGCTGCAAATGTCATCCTACTCTCTCCTTAACCAACATTTAGTCCATTTATAAAACTGAGTGCTTATTTGAATCAGAACTATTTTTATCAAGCAAACGCACACTATTCAATAAGTGCCCTAATTCTTCAACAACCTTATCCGTATCATGATAAGCGCCGCCTTCTTTCATACTTAAAAACTCACTAGATATAACCCGACATCCTAAACGACGCAAACCATTGAAATCGTGTTTTACTTGAAGCAGATACTCTTTGTTTGGTTGATTGATAATATATTCTTTGGGAACTTCTGTAGTATTAACCAAAACGGTATCGACAAATCGAACTCCCAAATGATTATGTAATACTTCAATATGATCTGCATCCGTAAAGTTTTCTGTTTCTCCTAATTGAGTCATAATATTACAAATATAAACTACCTGAGCATTGGTTTTTGATATCGCTTGTCCAATCTCATCAATCATTAAATTGGGCAAAATAGAAGTATACAAACTGCCTGGACCTAATACAATTAAGTCTGCTTCCATGATTGCTTCCACAACCCTTGAAGAAGCCTTAACGGCAGGTTTTCCTTCAATAGTCATTACATTAACTTCTTGAATGCGTTTACGATGGTGAGCTATTTTCGACTCGCCAACAGCAATCGTTCCGTCTTCAAATAAAGCTTGCAAAATTAATGGTTCAGGAGCTGCTGGTAGGATTTGACCATTAATATTCATAAATTGCGATAAGATATCAATGGCTTCCGACAGTGAGCCTTTCATTTCCTTTAAAGCGGCAATCAAAAGATTTCCAATGGCATGGCCTGCTAAAAAATCATCATCCGTGTTAAAGCGATATTGAAAGAGTTCAAGTAAGACTGGGTCTGCTTCGGAAAGAGCTGACATACAGTTACGGATATCTCCCGGTGGAACAACGTTAATATAATCACGAATAACGCCAGATGACCCTCCGTCGTCGGCAACAGTAACGATTGCTGTAATGTTGGCATCTAATTTCTTTAGCCCTCTTAAAATTACAGGCAAGCCGGTTCCCCCACCGATTACCGCAACTTTATAACGAGCTTGACGCATCTGATTCATTTCTAGCAACCTTCTTTAATACTTGGTTTTGGTTTTTTGCCATATCACGGTGATTAACATTTGTACAATAATTCATGCGAGTAAAATGTTCGCCAATTCTTTCAGCTAGGGCCACTGAACGGTGTTGCCCCCCTGTACAACCAATCGCTATCACAGCCCTACTTTTGCCTTCGCGTTTATAGCCAGGAACACAATAATTTAATAAGTCGATTAGCTTATTATAAAAAATTTGACTTTCCGGTTGACTCATAACATAATCATAAACCGCATTATCCACTCCAGTTAATCCTCTTAAATCTTGAATATAATAAGGGTTAGGTAAAAAACGCACATCCATGACAACATCTGCATCTATTGGAAGACCATACTTAAAACCAAAAGAGACTACATCTATTCTAAAGGTAACTTGCTCCTTTTCAGCAAAATGTTCCATAATATAAGCTCTTAGTTGTCTGGGTTTCATTTCAGAAGTGTCTACAATCATTTGAGCACGCGTTCTTAAATCGCGTAATAACTCTTTTTCTTTAGCAATCGCACTCAATGTTGAGACTTCATTTGCTTGTGATAATGGATGATGTCTACGTGACTCCTTATAACGAGAAACCAATTCTTGGTCATTGGCTTCTAAAAAGAGAATTCTTGAAGTAACATCTTGATTATTATCCATCGTACCGATTATATCCGATAACTCATCAAAAAACTCCCGTGTTCTTAAATCAATTACCATAGCGATTTTAGTGATTTTACCTGATTCTCGCATCAATTGCCAAAAGGTTGGCAAAAGACTTGGCGGCATATTATCGATGCAGTAATATCCAAGGTCTTCAAAACTTTGAACAGCAACGGTTTTGCCTGCACCACTCATCCCAGTGATAATGACTAATTCCAAATTTGACATGGTCTCCCTCTTTTCTTGGTGAATATTTATTACTCTCTATTATATCACAAATTAATTTCTACTCTATCTATGAATCTTTTAGCTAAAAAAGCTGCTGAAATCCACTTTCTTAAAAAGAAAAAGATTTCAGCAGAGATTTAACTTACTTAATCAATTGATTCAAAAAGGCCTCTAAACTCACTATTTTGTCATTTGCAGCCTGTTCACTTTCAGCTTTAGCGCCCATATATAATTTTATTTTTGGCTCTGTGCCACTTGGTCTTAAGGCAATCCATGATCCGTCTTTCAATTTATATTTTAAAACATTGGATTTAGGATATGAAAGACTGGATTGTTTACCATCTGCATAAATCAAATTACTATTTAAATAATCGTAGGCTTCGGCAACAGGAATACCAGCTACCTCCGTCAAGCGATTAGCCCGCGTTTCATTCATTAACGCTTCCATTTCTTGCTTTCCATCAAGTGATGTAAAAGAGATGGATAAAGTTTTTTCTTTATAATAACCATATTCTTCATAAATTGACATTAGCGCTTGTGCGAGGGTTTTGTTTTGTTTTTTATAAAAGGCTGTAATTTCAGCCAACATTACTAAGGCTTGAATAGCATCTTTATCACGTGTAAAGCTCTTCAATAAATAGCCAAAACTTTCCTCAAAGCCCATAATGAAGGTGTGCGCTTTTGATTCTTCGTACTGTTTAATTTTTTCTGCAATAAATTTAAAACCTGTTAAAACATCTACCGTCTCAACCTTATAGGCTTTAGCAATTTCTTCTGCTAGATCTGTTGAAACAATCGATTTTATGATTACACCATTTTCAGGTAATTGATCTTTGGCTTGGTATGCTTTTAACATATAGTTCAACATTAAGCAGGCGATTTGGTTTCCTGATAGCAATTGATAATTTCCTTCTTGAGTACGAATCATCGCACCTAAACGATCAGCATCCGGATCTGTTGCTAAAAGAATATCAGCTTCAATATTTCGCCCAATTTGTTCAGCCAAGTCAAATGATTCAGGCGATTCAGGATTAGGGGATTTAAGAGTTGGAAAACCTCCATCTGGTTCTGCTTGCTCTTCAACAACATGGATGTTAGAAAACCCTGCTTGTTCTAAAGCCTGCATCCCTAGATACATTCCCGTACCGTGTAGTGGAGTAAAAACAATTTTTACTTCTTCTGCCATCTCAGCAATTAGATTAGAATCAATCGTTACTTTAGCAATCTCAGCTAGATAAGCTTGATCCACACGATCACCAATAATTTCAACTTTACCTGACCCTAACAATTCCGTCTTATTTCCTACTTCAATGACTAGTGGATCTTCAATGGACCGTACAAACCGAGTTAACTTATCCGCATCTTCTGGTGGCATTTGACCGCCATCTTCACCATAGACCTTATAACCATTATATTCTGCCGGATTGTGACTAGCCGTTACCATGATACCCGCATAAGCATGTAAATAACGCACAGCGAAGGACAAGGTAGGTGTTGGACGTAGGCTTTCATATAAATAAACCTTAATTCCGTGCTTACCTAAGACTAAAGCGGCTTCCATTGAAAACTCGGGGGAATAGTGTCTCGAATCATAGGCAATAACAACACCACGCTCTTTTGCTTCTTGACCTGCTTCATTGATTAACATGGCTAAACCTTCTGTTGCTTGTCTAACTGTATAAATATTCATTCGGTTCGGGCCCGCTCCTATAATACCGCGCATCCCTGCCGTACCAAAGCTTAAAACATTATTAAAAGCATCTTTTGTTTCATCGCCAGCTTGTTCTTCTAGAGATTTCTTGACCGCTTGGTCAAGATTTTCTTTGTTTTTCCATTTTTTATATAATTCACGCCAAGGCATATTCTCGCCACCTTTCTCATTGTTATTTATTATATCATGATTGGGATAAAATAGTAGAAATTTGACTAATCTCCCACGTTTTTAGTTATTTCTTAAAAAGACTTACCTTTAAAAATAGCTAAGTCTGATTAATTATAAAAATTAGTCTGCTAAGGTTTGAATATATTGGTAAGCCATATGGCCTGCATGACTCCCGTCGCCAACAGACGTGGCAATTTGACGTAAATGTGTTTGGCGAACATCTCCTACAGCAAAAATGCCCGGAATCCGCGTTTCCATTTTTTCGTTGGTGATAATCCATCCTTCTTCATCCGTAATATCTAGATGGCTAACCAACGAAGAGTTCGGCACTAAGCCAATGTAGATAAAGACTCCCTCACAAGGATATGTGTAGCGTTCGCCGGTTTTTCTATTTCGTAAGAACACGCCTTCTACGGATTGATCACCTATAACTTCTTCAACAGTCGTATCCCAAATGAAGTCAATTTTATCATTTTTGAAAGCACGCTCTTGTAATATCTGTTGAGCTCTAAGACTGTCTCGACGGTGAACAATGGTTACTTTATCAGCAAACTGAGTGAGGTAAATTCCTTCTTCGACAGCCGAATCTCCCCCTCCTACAACCACTAAGTGGCGGTTACGGAAAAAGAAGCCATCACAAACAGCACAATAAGAAACTCCTTTACCACTTAAAAGATTTTCCCCTGGAATATCTAACTTTCTATGCTGAGATCCAGTAGCAATAATGACAACAGGTGCTACATAGATGTTCTTGCTGGTAATGACATGTTTTACTTGGTCATGTAAGTCAATTCCAACCACCGTTTCCATTGAATGCTGCGCGCCAAACTCCATAGCAGATTCAAAAAATTTATGAGCTAATTCTGGACCGGCTATTTTAGAAAAACCTGGATAGTTCTCTACATCAGCCGTATTATTAACTTCTCCTCCTGGTAGACCCTTCTCAAGAATAATTGTTTTTAAATTGGCACGTGAAGCGTATAGGGCTGCCGTCATTCCTCCAGGGCCAGCGCCTACTATCACAACATCGACATTAATCATTGTCTTTTCAATCGTATCTTCCATCTTATCTTCCTTTCTCTGAGGTGATCACTTCATTGTGTTGGGCTAAAGAGGCTTCTTGTTTGCCAGAGCGATTCATTAATTGACTAACCACTTCTTTAACATCCGCTCCTTGATAAAGAACTTGATAGAGGCCATTAGTAATTGGCATATCGACTTGATATTCTTGTGCCAACTCATAAGCTGCCAGGCAAGTAAAAATACCCTCAACCACCATCTGGACTTCTTCTGTCACTTCTTCAACGGTTAAGCCTTTAGCCAACAAATTACCAGCTTGCCAATTACGTGAATGAATGCTGGTACAAGTTACAATGAGGTCTCCAACTCCACTTAAACCAAGAAAAGTTAGCGGGTCTGCCCCTAAGCGTATACCCAAACGCGATATTTCAGCCAAGCCCCGTGTAATTAAACCGGCCTTAGCATTGTCCCCGTAGTTTAAACCATTAAGAATTCCTGCGCCTAAAGCAATAATGTTTTTCAAGGCAGCGCCTAATTCAACCCCTATCACATCCGTGTTAGTGTATACACGAAAATAATTATTCATAAAGAGCTCTTGAACAGTTTCAGCAGCTTCTAGCGATTCACTGGCCGCGGTAACGGATGTAAGATCTTCGCGTGCGACCTCTTCCGCATGGCTAGGACCGGATAAGACGACTAAAGCTCTGTAAAGATCTGTGGTCAGCTCTTCTTGAAGCACTTGAGAAATACGCAAGTGACTTTTTTGTTCAAGTCCTTTAGACACATGAATAATTAAAGGAGGTCGCTCCATTTTGACTAAAAGTTTATTTACTTCTTTAGAAACCTTACGAATTGCTTGGGTGGGTACTGCAAAAAGCAAGACTTCTGCTTTCTTTAAGGCTTGTACTAAATCAAGCGTTGCTTTAACAGTCTCATTCAGCTCAAATTCTTTAAGAAAATGCGAGTTGGTATGTTGTTGATTAATCTCATCAACCACCTGAGGATCAATGCTCCAAATAGTAACACTATGTTGATTGTCTGATAAGACTTTTGCTAGAGCAGACCCCCACGAACCTGATCCTAGAATTGTAATGTTCATTTTTTTCTCCTTATCTTGCAATATCTGATTCCTTATAGAAGGGAAGTGTCAAGTGGACTCTTCGATAAATCATAATTGAAATAGCACTTACAACGATAATTAACGAAAAAACTTGTGAGACTCTAAAAGGTCCCCAATAAAGACTATCTGTTCGTAAACCTTCAATCCAAGCTCTACCTATACCGTACCAAACTGCATAAAAGCTTGCGACTTCTCCTTCTTTTAAGAAACGCTTCCTTCTTATCGTCATAATTAAAACAAGACCGATAAAGTTCCATAAAGACTCAAATAAGAAGGTGGGTTGACGATATTGCCCTTGGACTTCCATTTGATCAATGATAAAAGTAGGTAATCTTAAATTTTCTAAATAGGAGCGACTCACAATCCCTCCGTAAGCCTCCTGGTTAATAAAATTACCCCACCGCCCAACAATTTGTGCCAACATCAAGGCAGGTGCTGCCATATCCATTTCTAATGCTGCATTTAAATTATCTTTACGAATAAAATATATTAAGGTTAGAAAGCCCGCAATAATTCCGCCATAGATTGCAATACCACCGTTCCAAATAGCAAAAACACTCAACAAATTATCTTGATAGGACTGCCAAGAAAAGGCTACATAATAAATTCTAGCCCCTATAAAACCGATGATAATTGCCCAAAAAAGGCGATCAAAGGCCTTATCTGGATCGGCCCCTTTACGTTTAACTTCCCTTATATATAAGAAATAGGCCAATAACATTCCGAAACCAATGATTAGCCCATACCAATAGACAGGCCAACTTCCAATATGAAAGGCGATGCGATCTATCTTCATAAAAATTGAGCCGAAAGAATTAATCATTAGTCACCTCACGATTAGACATGATCAAAGCATCTAATTTAGCATTAAAGGCATCTGTAGCATCAAAGCCCATACTGTTGGCTCTGAAATTCATAGCGGCTGCTTCAATAATAGCTGCTAAGTTCCGTCCTGTTTTTACCGGTATTCTCGTTCTTGGGATTTGAACATCAAAAATCCGGTCGTATTGTTGACCAGACCCTAAACGATCATATTCAATTTGTCCATCATCTAATACCATCTCGATAATTAATTCTAACTTTTTAGAACGTACAATGGCCGAGACTCCATAAAGACTCATTACATCAACAATTCCCAAGCCACGAATTTCTAATAAGTTTTGTAGAATTTCCGGCGCTTCACCAATTAGGGTTAGCTCATCCACCATAAAAAATTCTACTCGGTCATCGGCTACTAGACGGTGACCCCTTTGAATCAACTCTAAAGCGGTTTCTGATTTGCCGACTCCAGAGGTGCCTGTTAACAAGACTCCCATCCCAAATACTTCAAGAAAGACTCCATGCTTTGAAAAACGCTCTGCTAATTGTCCTTCTAAATAATTGGTTAGATTTGCCAAGACCCGGCTAGTACGAGAACGAGCTGAAAGTAGTGGCACCTGACGTTCTTTAGCTATTAAAATAAGTTCTGAAGGTATAGATATTTTTCGAGCGACTACAATAGCAGGCGTATCTTCACGACAGATAGAGCGGAATTTCTCAATACGTTCTTGGCTAGTCAAGGTATCTAAATAAGCTGTTTCTGTTCGACCGATTAATTGAATCCGATCACTC
This sequence comes from Facklamia sp. P12955, assembly GCF_050409565.1. Classification (NCBI taxonomy): domain Bacteria; kingdom Bacillati; phylum Bacillota; class Bacilli; order Lactobacillales; family Aerococcaceae; genus Facklamia; species Facklamia sp. P12955. The sequence goes on along the minus strand of NZ_JBNUPF010000013.1, from coordinate 38,725 downwards.
GGATAGAATTCTTTGAAGTCTGCCAGAATAAGTCCTGGTCTTGAAACTTCACTGGAAACAATTTTCTTATCGACATGTTCATGACCATAGACAATCTCCACATCTAAAGTTTCAGTTAATTTTTGGACTGTCACATATTTTCCCACGGTCCGATCCTCCATTCATTTTTCTCTAAAATGGTATCATAGAAAGAGCCTTCTGACTAGCAAATGGCGCTATCATTAAAAATGAGCCCTCACCTAATAAGATGAGGGCTCGTTTTATTTTTCTAAAAGTCACTCCAGTTATCGTCATCTTGAGGAGTAATATCTTTAATCACCTGATGAGAATTAGTTTCTGAATATTTCTTTCCTTTACGACGTAAAGAGGGTTTGCCAACTTGATAATCATAGGGTATAATAACCGCCATTAAAATGTATGGGAAAAAACCCACTCCTGCTGAAAACATAGCAATCAGAAAAATTAAACGGACTAAAGTCGAATCAATATTAAAGTATTCTGCTATACCACCACAAACACCAAAAATGCGGCGATCGGATGATGAGCGTGTTAATCGTTGCATTATTTACCTTCCTTTCCTGTCTCAGAATCTCCATCTTTTAGGTACAAATCTCCAAAGGTAATACTTGCATCAATCTGAACTTCTTTCTGATCCAGATGACCGGGACGATTGTATATAAATGATTTACCACCATCAAAAATTTCTTGTCGGTCTAAGCCAGACATTCGATGCTTAATTTGTCCTTCAGAGAGATTACCTCTTGCGGTGAAAGCCTGTTCTTTTAGTAAGCTGACTTTAAGGTCGCCATGAACAGCTGAAAGTGAAATATTAGCTGGTTCGATATCTTTTTTAGTAATGTAACAATCTCCATTAACTGTACTGGCCTTAATATTACCAACTGGTCCAACAATTCGGAAGTCTCCATTAATATTTTTAAGACTAGTTGTTTGGATGGTTGAGTTTTTAATTTTTACATCACCATTGACTAGATTCAAACCTAATATATCAGTTGAGATGTTTTTAAGTTTAACATCTCCTAATTTTGTGTCAATATTCACTTCATCTGCCTTGGTATCAGCAAGACGGATGTCTCCTCGCTTACTAGAAATGATTAGATTGTTTACTTCCATTTGTTTGACTCTTATATCTCCATTAAGGGTTTTTAAAACAACTGAATGATATAGCTTATGAGGCAAGCTGATCTTGGCATCCATAGCTAAATTCATAGCATCCACATGAAAAACCAATTTATTTTCAATGGTGGTTATAGTTACTTTTTCTTTGAACAAGTCAACCGTTAGCTTATCTTGTCCACCCATCAGCTTAATAGCAGCCTCTACTAAAATGTCGTCGCCTTCATGGAATTCTACTTGTAAATCACCATTTAATACATTAAAATCCATCGCTGTTAAAGTTGCTCCATCAAAGGAAAAAGTATGGTCTAATACTTGACTCTTAATCCAAGGCACATTGAAAGATACATTAACATCCTTAGTGGTGAAATTATTGAGTGAGGATTTTATCAGATCCTTCACTTGCTTGCCAAGGCGTTTACCTTCTCTGCTTGCTTCTTCTTTAAATTGGTGCGCTTGCTCAGTAAGAACTTGGGTGGAATTAGAAATAAACCGTTTAAATTCAGGGTCAGCTTGTTGATTTTCTTTACATTCTTCATATAGATCCTCTTGCTGATCATAAAGTCCTTCGACTTGCTGTTCTAAATGCTTAATTTCACTGTCAATCGCTCTTTCTTGTAAGGTAAAATCTTTGACCTGATCTTTCATCTCAGTGGTCAGTTCTTCAATTTCAGCCAGAATTTCTAGTTCTCTTAACCGCTGTTGGATAATAATCTTTTCTTCATTAAATTGATGAAGTCGCTCATTAACCTCTTCAATTTCTTGCTGAATGGCCTGCCCTTTTGTTTCAAAAGCTTCAGCCTTTGCTTGATAAGAAGCATGTTCTTCTTGATCACTGGTCTGTTCTTTAAAAGAAGGTCTGTCTTTTGTTTCTTTACGGTTTTCCAGTGAATCATTGACCTCTTTAACGACTTGATTGCTTGCTTGAGCTACTTCTTTCACTACACTTGTCCCTGCATTCACTGCTTGATCTACCATTGAACGAACCAGGCGGTTGAGGTCATCTTTTACCAATGTCTTGCTCTCAATTTTAGTGTCTTTTGTCTTAGCGCTATCCTCAGTAGGTTCTGATGAATCGTTTGCCATACCACCTGCTTCAAGTAATCTTAAGGCTTCATCCATAGATATAATTTTTTGTCTAACTAATTCGATAATTCTTTCTTTCTCGTTCATAATAATCCTCCTAATTTATACTGACCCTCTTCATCTTCTATTATGCTAGTTAATTACTCTTTAATCATAGGTCCCTAGGCTGATATTTGTTTTTAAAGAAATCCTTATCTGATTCCTGTTATTAGGATAGCGGTTATTATTAAAAAAGCATAGGCCGGACGTCTTAATTTCCCAGCCTATGCTCTCTATTATCGAAAACCCTTATCTTTATCGCGCTTCAAAATATCTTTTAAAAATTTGCCAGTATGACTCTTTCGTTTTCTAGCGATTTCTTCTGGAGTACCAACAGCCACTACTTGACCTCCGTGACTACCACCTTCGGGCCCCATATCAATAATATAGTCTGCCGTTTTAATTACATCAAGATTGTGTTCAATAATAACTACCGTGTTGCCAGCCTCTACTAATCGATTAATAACATTCATTAATTTAACAATATCATGAACATGTAATCCAGTAGTCGGTTCATCCAAAATATAAAGCGTTTTGCCATTGGAAACACGATGAAGTTCAGCGGCTAATTTCATTCGCTGTGCTTCGCCACCCGATAAAGTGGTTGCCGATTGTCCTAACTGGATATAGCCTAAACCTACGTCTTGCAGCGTTTTCATTTTGCGCGCTATCTTTGGATGCGCATCAAAAAATTCCACTGCTTCATCGACTGTCATATTTAAGACATCGCTTATCGATTGTCCTTTGAATTTAATTTCGAGTGTCTCTGAATTGTAACGGGCGCCATGACAGACATCGCACGGAACATAAACATCTGGGAGAAAATGCATTTCAATTTTCTTAATACCTGCTCCACCACAAGATTCACAACGTCCTCCCTTGACATTAAATGAAAATCTTCCTTTATTGTAACCGCGAATTTTAGCATCATTAGTATTCGCAAATAATGCACGAATGTCATCAAAAACAGAAGTATAGGTTGCCGGGTTAGACCTTGGAGTTCGACCAATTGGACTTTGATCAATTTCAATCACTTTTTCTAGCTCTTCAAATCCACTGATATCTTTGAATTTACCCGGTCTTTCCTGAGTAGAGGTTAACCGCTTAGCTAAGGCAACTTTTAAGATGCGATTCACTAAGGACGATTTGCCAGAACCGGAAACGCCAGTCACACAAGTTAAGCGACCAATTGGAAAAGAAACATCGATATTTTTTAAATTGTTTTCACGAGCACCCTTGACCTCAATCCAACCTAAGTCTTCCTGTCTACGTTTTTTAGGCACAACAATCCCTTTTTCGCCCCTTAGGTATTTACCAGTAAGAGAGTCAGGGTTCCCCATTACCTCTTGAGGGGTTCCAGCAGCTACAATTTTTCCTCCTTGATCGCCCGCACCAGGCCCAATATCGATTAGGTAGTCAGCTGCTAACATGGTCTCTTCATCGTGCTCAACAACAATTAGGGTGTTCCCTAAATCACGCATCTCCATTAACGAATGAATTAAGCGATCATTGTCTCGTTGATGCAAGCCAATTGAAGGTTCATCCAGTATATAAAGCACGCCGCTTAGTCGCGAGCCAATTTGGGTAGCTAAACGAATCCTTTGAGCTTCTCCTCCTGACAACGAGCCTGCAATTCGATCGAGTGTCAAATACTCCAATCCCACATTATCTAGAAAAGTCAAACGATCATTGATTTCTTTCATAATCGGTTGAGCAATCATCAAGTCATGCTCATCAAATTGTATATTTTCAAAATGTGTTTTTGCCATATCAATAGACAATGCTGTCACTTGAGCAATATTTTTATCAGCCACTCTTACACTTAAAGCTTTTTCGTTCAAGCGTTGACCTCTACAAGTTGGACACTCTAACTCTTGCATATAATTACGCAAAACATCTCGCATATAATCTGAACTTGTTTGATTATAGCGTCTTTCAACATTATTAAAGATCCCTTCAAATGTCTGATCAACCGTTCGCTTCTTACCACCGTGCATGGGTTCAAAGGTAAATTTAAAGTGAAAGTTAGGTTGCCCATATTTGAGCGCTTCTTGTTGGTCCTTGGTTAATTCTTCATAAGGAAGGTCCATTGGGATACCGTAAGCTTTAGCAAATTGTTCTAGCATAGAAGCATAGTAGCCCGAACCTTCTTTGCCCCAAGGTAAAAAGGCTCCCTCACGCAAAGTTAAGGTTGGATCAGGAATAATTAAATCTTCATCAGGAGTTAAACGAGCACCCAAACCATCACAAGCCGGACAAGAACCGAAGGGTGCATTAAAAGAAAAAAGTCTTGGTTCTAACTCTTCAATAGAAAAATCACAGTATGGACAAGTATAATGCTCATTAAAATAAAGTTCCTCTCCATCAATTACATCTACAACTAAATAACCTTTAGAAGCATTCACTGCTGTTTCAACGGAGTCATAAAGTCGAGATCGAATCCCTTCTTTAATCACAATTCGATCGACCACAATTTCAATAGTATGACTGACTTTTTTTGAAAGTTCGGGAACTTCGGTTAAATCAAATATTTCTCCATCTACTCTTACACGAACATAACCTTCTTTAGCTACTTGCTCCAACACTCTTTTATGCTGCCCTTTTTGATTCCTTACAAGTGGTGAAAGAATTTGAATTTTACTGCGATCTGGTAATTCCAATAAGCGATCCACCATCTGTTCAACAGATTGTCTAACAATGGGTAAGTTGTGACGAGGACAGTAGGGAGTCCCTACTCTGGCATAAAGCAAACGTAAAAAATCATTAATTTCAGTAGCTGTTCCTACGGTTGAGCGCGGGTTCTTACTGGTTGTCTTTTGATCAATTGAAATGGCGGGACTCAGACCCTCAATCGAATCGACTTCCGGTTTATCCATTTGCCCTAAAAATTGACGTGCATAGGCTGACAAACTTTCTACATACCTTCTTTGGCCTTCTGCATATAGGGTATCAAAGGCAAGTGATGACTTGCCAGACCCCGATAATCCAGTCACTACAACTAATTGATCACGAGGTATTTCTATGTCTATATTTTTTAAATTGTGGGTTCTTGCACCCTTGATGGTAATTTTATCTTTAGTCAAAACAATCCCTCTCTTCTCTGTCCGTAAAAAAACTCTTCACCTCATTATAACACAGGTCACTTTCTAAACCAGAAAATTTGTTCGTATGTTTTCCCGAACGTTTAACTGGAATTTCGTTTATTCATCTAACTTTTTATACTCCTTAAGATAGGGGTGTGCTAAAATTAACTTATGTTAATAAGAAAGGGTGTTGAAATTGCAATTAGTTTATAAAGGCAAAACAAAAGACGTCTACTCCTTGGAAAATGGAAACTACCTCTTAAAATTTAAAGACGATGTCACTGGAGAAAACGGTGTCTTTGACCCTGGGGCGAACTCTGTTGGTCTATCTATCGAAGGCGTTGGTCGTGCTGGTTTAGAAATGTCTCAATTTTTCTTTGAAAAAATCCATCAAGCTGGAATCTCAACACACTTTGTTAATGCAAACATGGATGAACAAACAATGGAGGTTAAGCCTGCTAAAGTGTTTGGTAAAGGTTTAGAAGTGATTTGCCGCCAAAAAGCAGTGGGTTCTTTCTTCCGTCGCTACGGTGATTATATTGAAGAAGGCAGTGATCTTCCTCAATACGTGGAGTTCACAATTAAAGATGATGATCGTCAAGATCCACCAATCACTAAAGACGGATTAGTTGTTCTTGATATTTTATCCGCTGAACAAGTAGACCGCACCGTTGAGCTCACTCGTCAAATTACAACCATTGTATCTGATGAATTAAAAGCTCATGGTCTTGATCTTTATGATATTAAGTTTGAATTTGGTACTTTACAAAACAACGATGAAGTTGTCCTAATTGATGAAATCTCTGGTGGTAATATGCGTGTCTATAAAGACGGCCAATATATTGAACCATTGAAATTACACCAATTACTATTTAAAGCTTAATTCCTATTTTAAATCTAAGCCAAATAATAAAATCAAAGCGTCTCTCGATTAAACAATCGAGAGACGCTTGTTTTATTCCTATTTTCCTAGGACTATGGTCTGATTTTTTAAAAAACTACTTTATCTGCCGTAGTAATTGTTTTATAATTTAAATACTCCATCAGATACAGTAAAAAGAGTGAGGTGATTCATTGATAAATAGTGATATTTTTAGAGGGTATAACGACCTTTTCATCCTAGCTATTTTAGATAAGAGTGATTCCTATGGTTATGAAATTGGCAAAACAATTTCTCATTTATCCAATGAAAAATACATCATGAAAGAAACAACTCTTTACTCCATTTTTAACCGCTTAAAAAAAGATGGTTTAATCGAAGACTATCCCGGCCAGAAAACAAATGGTCGTCCAAGAACCTACTATCGATTAACGCAAAAAGGGAAAGAAGTCTTACAAGATAAAGTCAAAGAATGGACAATCGTTAAAGCAATCGTGGAAAATATTATTAAAGGAGCTTAATTATGGACGTAATAAAAACCTATCTTGATTCTATGTTTAACAAGATTGAAGTCAATGATGAAATGCTTCAACTGAAGGCAGAAATCTTGGCAAATATGGAAGACAAATACCAAGACTTAATTGATTCAGGTCTGAGTGAGCATGAAGCCGTTGGTAAAGTGATTACTGAATTTGGCAGTATTGAGGAACTGATTGATGCTTATCAATTCAAAACACAAGATAAAAACAAACTGCCACACTATCCCTTACTCACAGAAGAAGAAATCAATGCTTTTATTACCAATAGCACCAAGTCAAATTTATTAACAGCCCTCGGCACCTTTTTAATAATTGCCTCTTCATCAGTCTTCATGACTTTAGAAAGTGTCTTAGGTGAAAACAGCACCTTAGCCGATAGCTTCGGAATTAGTATCATCATAGTGTCAATTGTAATTGCTGTTGGTTTCTATGTAACAGCTAGCCAATTTAATGGCAAACCAAAAAAAGTAGCTAAGGGAGAATATCGTTTATCTAAGAACTTAGAAAGGCAACTAAAAAACGACTTGAAACAACAAGAGAAAGTTAGCTCTTATGGATTCATTGCTGGTATCGCCTTAATTCTTCTACCCATTATACCTATCGTTATAGTTGACAGTCTAAATGTAGCAACTGGTCTAGCAGATTTGACTATTTCCGGACTCTTGATCTGTGTTGCTAGCGCAGTCTTCCTTTTCATCTATTTAGGAGGAAATCAATCAACTTATAAAAAGTTATTGGAATCTGGCCTTTCATCACAGGTTAGCCCTCAAGAAATCAACAGTCGAGAGCGTCTTAAAAAAACAGATAAAATATTTGATGATATATACTGGCCATTGGTCACTGTTATTTATTTTCTCTGGTCGTTTATCAGTAGCGCTTGGGCAATTTCTTGGGTGACCTTTATAATTGCTAGCGTAATAGAGGACCTTTTAAAACATTTGTTAGGATTAAAAACCGATTAAATAAAATCACTTCGATTACTAAATAGCTATATGAAAAAATCTTTACCTTTGAGAGATTTTGGCTTTAATAAAGTATAGCTCCACCTATCTTTGACTGAGAGCAAGATCCCTCCAGCATTCTTTCTAATTGAACAATTAGTGAAGCCCTTTGAAAATGTAACTTCTACATTTTCAAAGGGCTTTATCATTACATCTTAGATAATTTTCCACCAATTTCAAACTCATACTTATGACCTTGAGTCATTGAGTGGTAGAAGCCTTTACCTTCATATATTTGAAACACTTGGGCACCCACTTGATCTGCTTGATCAGGGTAAACTATTTCGACATAAGGATTGTTACCTAAAATTTCTGTTAATTTTTCTTTACCTAACTCTCGTACTTTCCCTTCAATCCGAATCACCTGAATCAAATAATCTTCTTCCTTCATAGCTGTCATTGCAACAGCTTTATTGTCTTGGAGTTGTTGATAAAGATTTGTTTTAGGATTGGTCATGAAAAAGATTCCTTTATCGTTTGCTAGACCAACATGAACATGTCGAGCATGCGGTTTATTTTCATTGTCAACCGTTGCTAGCACAGCGACTTTCATATCATTTTGAAATATATCCATAATTTTTTCGATGTTCATCTTTTTTCTCCTTAAAAAACAATTGAAATTAATATTCTCTGTTAAAAATATGATTTAGAGTTTGAGCCATATACACTTCAACTAAAGGACCTACCCAAAAAATTAACCCAATTATTGTTAGAAGCCCTAACAACCCTACAGTAACAATCGCTCCAACTCCATCCATCATAACGAAGCCTAGAAGACCTATCAAAATAAAAAAGACAATAAAGATTAAAAGAATAACTATTAGGCTTTTTGCGATTCGGCCAAAATTATTTTTAGCTACCGTTAAACTTTTAGTAAAGGTTGCCCAGAAATTATACTTGCCTTCCACATCATATGCTATTAGATATGAAATAGGTACTAAAAACACGCTTAAGGCCAATGCCAACAGCATAAATATCAAAACAAAAACTAAGCTAGCCGTATTGCCATATTGGCTTAGTTGAAAAAATATCAAGCCAGAAACAAATAATAGTAAGAACCCGGCGATCCAACCCAAGACATTGGCAAAAAATGACTTGATCGGAAGTGTAATGATTTTTACAGGAGAGGTATGAAAGAAAGCTGAATCTGCTATTCGCATTTCAGGAAAATTTAGCTTTTGAAAATAGGATCTTCTTTGCATAATGCGTAGGAATACCGATAATATCATAGTGATTAAGGCTATTAAGCCTCCTACACCTGTATATTGTGCTTTAAAAAAATCTTGACTAAATTGAACTAATTGATCGGGTGTCATCGTTTCATTAACACTGGTAATAAATGTATTCAATTGATCATTAACCGGAGAGAACATATTGAGAATTCTATTGATTACGGAGGATCCTACAGTTGCAATAAGAATAGTCCCCATAAAATAGCCATAATGTCTTTTTAATCTTTGAATCGAATCAGATAACATCTAACCACTCCTATCATTTTTGATATTCTTTATTTTATCAATTATCGCTGCTAGCTTCAACATAGGGCTGGTGAACTTCTCCCATGGAAAGGAAAAACCTTCTTAAAGAAAAAGAAGGTTTAAATAATTATTTATTTAAATTTTTTATGATTCGGTAGGATTAATTGATATAAATCGACGATTTCTTTTGCCATATCGTTAACAGTCATTGCGTTCATCAGGTGGTCTTGGGCATGAATCATTAATAAAGATAATTCCGAGCTATTCCCTTGAGCTTCGCCTACCAATAACTTTGTCTGCAATTGATGAGCAGTTAAGATTGACTCCTGGGCTAATGCGAACTTCTGCTGAGCCAAATCAAAATTGCCTTCTTTAGCAAAGCGGATAGCCTCCATTGATTGACTGCGCGCATCGCCACCATTGGCAATCATTAGCATGGCAATTTCTTGTACTTCTTCTACTTTCATTTTAGTCTAAAAGCGATTCGGCTTGCAACAAGACTTTTCTACCGTTTGCTAAGCCGTAATCATTTTTATCAATGCTTTCAACAATGATTTGCTTTGGAGCATAGCGTTTAGACAAACCTTCTGATAAATAAGAAACTTGTGGTCCTAATAATAAGACATCGATATTTTCATTGTTTACATAATCTTCCATTTCATGGATCGAAGATGAAATAATCTCATAATCTAGTTCTTCAGTCTTTACAATATTATTCATCTTATTAACCAACATGGTTGTAGACATTCCAGTACCACACACCAACATAATTGTTTTTTTACTCATTAGTCACCCTCCATATAATAAATCACAAATAATTACTCTTATAGAATCTATATTAGCTGATTATTTAAGCGTTTTCAACGGCTTTATGCTTTTTTTTGATAAACAGTGCCATTATTTACTAACGGTGTCTTTTAATCGCACATTAAAACTGATAAAGCTGATTCGTTGTGATCGGCCTCATTAAAAAACTAAAATCTTTGCTCACACCAATAGTCTAACAAATTACAGCAATTTTTTACACCTTTATTCCTCATTTTTCTCAGTTTCTTTAGGCCTTAACCTAGCAATAGGTTCCATCACTTCGTTAAACATTCTTTGGTCATATTCAGACTCAAAATGGTCGGTTATTTTATTTGATAAGTATGATATAAACCCTTTAATAACCTCTTGATGCTTATGAGAAGAATTAAGGCCAATGAAATATAAGGCTTCATAAAGATCACGAATTAAATAGGCGTCTTGATTAATATACTGAACCAATTGACCAAAATTTTGGAATAGAATCTTCTGAAAAGGGCAGTAGTCATAACAAACGCCTACCTCTAGTGTTTGTGACGAAGGTAATTCTATTTCTTCTAAATAGACTGCATACCTGGCCGGAGCTTGCCCTAATTCACCTAATAAAATGGACTGGTAACGAAAAACATGACTAATGGTGTTGGGGTCATTTATAGAAGGTGAGGCACTCCGCAAAGCGATATCTGTTAACTTCGAAAGAGCAAAATCAGGATTGTACATAGAAGAAGGTTCGTGTTGAAAAATAAAAGACCGATTCAATTTCTCTTCAAACTTTTCCCAATCTTTTTGTTTCTTCAAAGAATAAGCCTCAGCTAAAACAGCTCCTTTACCTACAAAATCACCATTTCTAACCTTCAAAACAATCACACATTTACATTCTTTTGCTAAATCAAATAAACGATCAATATCGACAAAATCTAGATAACCTTGTTTCAAAGACTGCAAACTTTGACTGGCTGCCCCTTTAATAGAAGGCAATTGGTCCACAAATGTTGCTGCTTCAAAAAAGGCTTTATTTTCCGAGATAATTTTTGAAGCTCTTTCAAATAGTCCTTTAATGACCTGATTGTGTTGAACAGATTGTGAGATATCAAAAACAAAACGAATAAAGTATAAAACACTTGTAATCCCATACATTAAAGCCACTGTCCCCGACATCACTAAATATTCGCCTTGAGATTCGCGCATGAAAAATAAGGAAACCAGGCAATAAACAAAACCACCTAAATAAATACCCAAAGTTTGAGTAGACGATTTACGAAAAAGAAAATTTTCAATTGTTCGCGGCCCAAAACTAGAAGCATAATAGGACATCACACTCAGCATGGTAGCAAAAGTAAAAGTTGCCACAGCAAAAAGGGAGCCTGCTAAAGAACTTAATATCATTTGCGCAAAGTTTTGACTGGTTAGTAACACACTCGGTAGCGCATCTAGGTCTCCCCAATAGCGCACATCCATTAACATAACAAGTACCGCTAAAAAGAAAGCAAGTATAACATTATAAACAAATACCCACCAAGATTTATGATCTTCAAAATATAGTTTTAAGCTTTCTATCATATGCACCTTTCCTCATTTCACTCTATCTTCCATTAAGAATAGAACATTCTTACCCATTCCACAAGTAGACATTCACAAAATAAATTCTTACCTCTCTTTATGATGATTAATCAAGACCTAGTTCTTGAATTTTTATCACAATCTTTCGGACTTTTCTTATTATTTTTTTCACGAACTTAAGTGTATTTGGTATAAAAATGCCTGTACGCTAGGTTTTATGAACTTGGGTGGGAAGGCAAGAACTGGATTAAATTTTTGTGAAAAGTATTGAACATTTATAGCGGAATGTCTACAATGGAGCGTAGAGATTTCCTAGGAAATAACTTTAAATTAATTGATTGGAGGAGTCATTTTGAAAAAAGAAATTGTATTTCCAAAATTAAGTTCAAAAGTATTGTCAGGGGTCATTATTGAATGGACCACAGAGGTTGGCCAAAGCATTCAAAAAGGTGAAGTATTATATTCAGTCGAAACCGATAAAGCTGTTCATGAGATTGAGTCGCCTTTTTCTGGAAAGCTAATAGCTATCCATCAAGAGCTAGGTGACAAAGTGACTGCTGGTGATTTAATTGCGACCATTGAAGAAAGTGAGGAAGCTTAAATGAAAATCACTGCCTCTTCATCAACCCAAGTAAAACCACGTATCCGTTTTGACAATGAATCCGTCGATCAAGTTAATAACTTACTTTCTAGCCTACAACTTAATACCGTTTGTGCCGAAGCTACCTGTCCTAACCTAGGTGAGTGCTACAAAAATGGTACAGCCACCTTCATGATCCTTGGTAGCCATTGCTCAAGAGCTTGTCGTTTTTGTGATATTCTGACAGGCAATATGGAAGAAGTGAATGACAAGGAGCCTGAAAACTTAGCCGATGCTTGTAAAACACTGGGGCTTCGCCATGTGGTAGTGACCAGTGTGGCACGTGATGATTTAGAAGATGGTGGAGCTGAACAATTTGCTCGCACAATTCGTGCTGTTAAAGAAAAATGCCCAGACACAACGATCGAGGTGCTTATACCAGATTTCCTAGGTAACAAAGAAAGTATTGACCTTGTTATTGAAGCCAATCCTGAAATTATTAATCATAATATCGAAACGGTAGAGCGTTTATCTCCAAGAATTCGTCACCGCGCTACCTATGAACGTTCTCTTGACGTTTTAAAATATATTAAAAAACAAGCACCCCATATCTATACAAAGACAGGGATAATGCTAGGCTTAGGTGAAACTGAAGAAGAGGTTGCTCAAGCTATGGATGATAGTTTAGCGGTAGGCGTAGATTTCTTTACAATTGGACAATACCTTCAGCCTTCCCCTAAGCATTACAAACTAGAAGAATATATTTCGCTTGAACAATTTGGTAGATACAATAAAATGGGGATGAAAAAGGGCTTCAAGTTCGTAGCCTCTGGACCTCAAGTAAGAAGCTCCTACAAGGCTCATGAATCCTTGGATGCCGTCGGTGTTGACCATAACTTTGATGCTGAAAATAGCTTAGTGGCTCAATTAGCCAAAGAAGAAGCATAAAGACCCATGTTATATTTACCGACTGATTCACTTGATCCTAACTATTACTTTGCCTTAGAAGAATACTTAATGACCCAAAAAGCTTTAAAGGAAGACCTTTTCATGATCTGGCAAACCGATTTTACAGTCATGCTGGGTAATTACCAGAATGCATATGTTGAACTGAACTTACCAGAACTAGAAAAAGATCAAGTCGCTATTACACGACGTAATACAGGGGGCGGTACTATCTTCACCGACCAAGGTGGCTGGCAATATAGCTTTATTTCACCTCGACCTCAAGGAAATAAACGACACGAAGCTATTGATTTTCAACGCTTCATGCAGTCCATCATTCACTCCTTGAATAATTTAGAGATTCCAGCTGAAATGAACAGTCGCAATGACTTAGCCATACACGGTAAAAAAATTTCCGGCAATGCTCAATGTTTTAAAGGAGACTACACCCTGCATCATGGTTCCTTGTTATTTGATAGCGACTTGTCTGCTATGGCCTGTTATTTAAACCCCGCTAAACACAAGATTATCTCCAAAGGAATCAAGTCTGTTAAAGATCGGACAACTAATATTAAGAATTACTGCCCAGACGATTGGGATGCTAAGACCTTTAAAGACGCTTTAGTCAAAGAAATTATAGGCGAGCAGCCAAGTTACTTCCACCTAAGTGAAGAAGATGAAAAAGCCGTCCAAAAAATCAAACAGGAAAAGTTTGAATCTTGGGACTGGGTCTTCGGTCGCAACCCCCAATTTTCCTTAGTCAATGAAGCCGTATTAGCTGGCGGTTTGCTCAAAATGCACTGCCAAGTTGAAAAAGGTGTGATTCAATCTTTAGTTTTTGAAGGCGACTTCTTTAGTGCTCATGATTTGAATGAAGTGGAAGAGTCACTAAAAGGCATTAGCTTCAATAAAGAAGCCGTACAAAATCATTTTGAAAAATACTATCCGCAAGATCTCATTCACAATATAAGCAACCCAAAAATTATTGACACCCTTTTCAAAAATTTATAAACTAGCTATACAAAATATAAACATCTGATCCTTGAACCTGATGTTTATATTTTTTAGCTGTTGGCACTTATAGAAAGAAGGTTTATGATGTCAGACATTTATCAAGCTATGCGTCGCCACGATCGTTCCATGCCCAGAGATTTCGCCGAGCACGTTATCGATCACTCCCAATATGGTGTTCTTAGCCTTCCTGATCAACCTTATCCCTATGCCATCCCCCTTTCAATCGTTCGTGACAATCAAACTTTATACTTTCACAGCGCTAAAGCTGGTAAAAAGGTTGAATTGATTGAAGATAGCATGCAAGTCTGTGTTACTTTTGTCGGTAAAGTTCAAGTTCCTAATTTATATAGTGAAAGTGAAATCGCAAGGATAGCTGCTGATCCAAAATCATGGGGAACTCTAGCCCGCACTGTTTTCACCACTGAATTTGAATCGGCCATTATCTATGGTAAAATTTACAAAGTTACTAACGAAAAAGAATTGCTCAAGGCCTTACGTCTGATCGCCAAAAAATATGTCCCTAAACATTATTCACTAGTTGATAAAGCCATTGACACAGCTTTCGATTATGTTCAAGTCTATGCTATCGAAATAGAGCACCTTTCGAGCAAAAGAAAGAAATACGATGATCAAGGGCAAGAAATGAAACATGCCCGAGGATGGAAAGTTTAAAAAGAGGCTGTGACTGACGTCCGCCTCTTTTTTATTTTCAAAAACCGCTTTAAATAACTAACTATTTTCGAGTAACTCATTGTCATAGATCGTGTAATCACAACGGTAAATAAAGAGATACTTGCCATCTATTATGAGTCCTGTCGACTTAGGTACATCCGTTTTAAAATAGGAGACCTTATTCCCTGAATAAACGGCTAAAGGTGTTCCGTTTTGGCTTCGCACCATAATCGTCTTCTTTTTACCAAAAAAGGTTTGGCCTAAATTGTCCTGTAAGCGCGAAATGAATGGAAGGTTCGATCTCGTATCATAAAGTTCAACGCGATTATCTACCTCCATCGTCAAGTCATTTAACCCCTTCTCAGCAGCAATCAAAGATGATCCTACATGAGTCATCGTGTGCCCACCAATTTGAATATCTAAAACCTGTGAGTCAGCTTTGGTTGAGCCTTCAGCTGTTTGTGAATCGAACTCTTCATCTCGTTCAATTGAAACTGATTTTCCCGTCATAGAATCAATGATCTGGGCTTGCTCATCATAAGTTTGGACGGTCATAGTCAAACCAATAAAATCTTGTTTAAAGCCAGAAACAAATTCACTTATAGCCTGACAGCCAGTCAAAGCTAAAACCATTATTAATAGGATAGATAATTTAAAAGTGTGTTTGTTTTTCATTTTAGTCTCCTTTTCTTAATAGTATATCTATTCTACCAGAATCAATTACTAAGCGACTTGTACTAGAGGCTGATTTTCACTTATTTACAATCGTGATTCGTTTTTAATGAATCCTTCAATTTGCTTATAATCTTCCGTTAAGAGAAATCCTTCTTCAACCATTTGTTGGTAAACTTTTTGTAGTCCATTGTAATAACCATTAACATTCATGAATATACAGGGATTCGTGTTTTGACCCACCCGACTCCAAGAGATGGCTTCCACAATTTCCTCCAATGTCCCGGGTCCACCTGGAAGCGCCACACAAACATCTGATAAGTCCAACATTTTTTGCTTGCGTTGAGCCATGCTTTCCACAACAACTAAATCACTCAAACCCTGATGAGCTATCTCACGATCCAATAAAAATTGAGGCATAACACCTGTCACTTTGCCACCATGACTAAGGACTGAATTGGCGATATCTCCCATCAATCCAACTTTTCCTCCACCGTATATCAATTCGTAGTTATTTGTTGCTATCCACTCTCCAAAAGCGATTGCCGCTTGTGTGTAAACTGTGCGATTACCATGTGAAGCACCGCAATAAACTGCTATTTTCATATCCAACCTCCTTTTTTCACTTTATTATTGTAGATTGTTTTTCTGCTAATGGGTAGTTGGTCTTAACCCTTTAAATAGAATAATCCTCAAAAGAAAATTAATTTCTTTTGAGGAAGGGCCTATTAATTATTTATTTAAATAGCAATCCCCTTATCCTTTAAATTCATCAAACAAGCTTGAAGATAAACTTCATCATGTTCTGGATAGATGGGACAATCTAATGAGCGTTCTTCTAAATCCTTATAAGACGGAGCTGATTTGCCACGGTATTTGGGATCTAGCCAAAGGCTATCCGGCTGATAGCCTCTGGCTATCATTTCTTCCATTACTAAAACATGGTATTGGTATAATTTATAGGGATGATAACTAAAAACATAGTTTACAGTAGAATGTGGCTTGCCCCACCCCTTCCCTCTTAAGGCACAACATTCTCGATGTTGTCCTAAGAGTTGCTGTCGAGGTAATAAGGGAATCAAATCTTCATGCCATAAACGCATTGTTTCCCTCCTAATTTATTCATTGCAATAAGACACTTAATCTCGATTTAAGAACCAAGTAGCTCCATTAAGATAAGAAGCAAAAGCCGACCAAATTACATAGGGCAATAAGAGTAATACCGCCCAAGTGTTCTTTTGATAAAATTTAATGGCTGTGACTAGAACAGCTGTGAATAAACAAAAGCTTTCAATTACAGCGGTGCCGCGATATTTATACTTAAAGTATAAGAGTGACCAAAGATAATTAAGGCCTAATTGCGTTCGATAGGCAATAATGGCTTCGTCTTTTTCTTTACTTTCATCAATGATTATTCGGGCAATCCCCATCATGGTATATAATAATGGCCAAACAATGCCAAAAGTCTCTTTGGGAGGTGCAAATGGGGGCTGTTTGTACTTTTCATAGTCTGCTTTGGCATTATCGGCCGTTAAACGACCAATAATTGTTCCACCGACCAATGGAGCTCCTACAAGTAACCAATTTTTAATTTTCATCAAACCACTCCTTTTTCAAATTATAAGTTAACAGCCCTTCATCTCCGACTAAAATGCTTTAGCATCGATCATAAAAATACAGTAACTATTTCTTCACCTCTCCAGCTATCCGTTCCATCCTAACAGGATCCTTTAAATAATTTTTACCAAATTCATCAATCAGTCCATGCAGGTCTTGAGCTTGAAGATAAGTGAATGATTCAGGCATTTGCACGACTGCATGTAATTGCTGATAGCTTTTATAGTCTTTTTGATCGATATAAGAAAACAACTTGCGAGCGTATGCATCTGAAATAAAGGCGACTTGGTCAAAAATATAGACTAAGAAGACATCAGCCGTTTCTTGGCCGATACCTCGAAGCTTAAGTAATTCTATTCTTAAATCAGATCCGTATTTTTCTACTATATGGCTATAATTCCACTGGTGTTCTTGGAACCAATTCAAAACGGCTTGGATAGCTAGGGCTTTATTTTTATAAAAACCAGCTGAATAAATCAGCTGTTCTAACTGACTACTTTCCAACCTTAGAATCCTTTGCGGATCAAACCCAGTCGCCAGCTTTAATTGAGTTAAGGCTTTATCAACATTCGACCAGTTGGTATTTTGAACCAGAATAGCACCTAAAATGATTTCTAATTTAGAATCCCCCGGCCACCAACCACTGGGACCCATTTCTTGCAGAAGATAAGTATACAATTTTTCGATGGAAACAGAAGTCATTGATCCACCCCTTTCCACTTTTACCTATTATATCATCTTTATTAACAGATTATGATTGAAAACCTTCTCTTCGTTGACTTGAAAGGCTTCTTGTTATACAATTCAAAGGCTCAATTTTACTTCTTTAGTTCGCTAGCTATATAATTCAAATAATCAAAAAACTTAGGAGAGATTAGATGATTCAGGTTGAAAACATTTCAAAACAATTTAAAATAGCCAAACGAAAAAAACACTCCTCAATGCCTGGTTTATCTTATTTAAAGAGAGAGACTGAATACTATCAGGCATTAGACCAAGTATCTTTTAATGTTAAAAAAGGCGAAATGATAGGCTATATTGGCCCAAACGGAGCTGGTAAAAGTACCACACTTAAAATCCTATCAGGTATCCTCCATCCAGATACTGGTGAGTGCCAAATAATGGGCCTAACGCCTTGGAAAAACAGGATCGACCATGTTAGAAATATCGGCGTCGTTTTTGGACAACGTTCTCAACTATGGTGGGATTTACCAGTTAAGGATTCTTTTGACCTGATCCGTGACCTTTACCGTGTGGATCCACAGCGTTATCATCAACAAATTGATAAGTTAGCATATGCTTTAGCTATCGAAAACTTACTGGATACTCCCGTTAGACAACTCAGTTTAGGCCAAAGAATGCGGTGTGAAATTGCCGCTGCTTTAATTCATCAGCCAGCCATTCTATTTCTAGATGAACCTACTATTGGTTTAGATGCAGTTTCTAAATTAGCTGTTCGAAAATTCATTATCGATCTTAATCAAGAAGAACAGACAACAGTTATTTTAACCACGCATGACATGCAAGATATTGAAGCACTCTCTTCACGGATTATATTGATTGGTCAAGGAAAAATACTGCTCGACGGTTCCCTGGAGGAATTAAAGAACAAAAATCAACAAAAACAGATTTGGAACATTGAATTTAATAAAGGAAGACTACCTCATCACCCGGGTATTCAAATTTATCAAGCGACTGAATCAGAAGCTTTATTATCTTTTGATTCGGATCTTCTATCCAAAAATGAATTTATTGCTTTATTAAATCAAAATCTTGATTTACAATCTATAAGCCCTCATGCTACTAACCTTGATCACCTAGTAATCCAGCTTTATCGGGAGTATCAATTATGAAAACTTATAGCGCAATATTTCGCATTCAATTTCAATCAGCCATTCA
The DNA here is from genome assembly GCF_050409565.1 of Facklamia sp. P12955. Lineage (NCBI taxonomy): Bacteria > Bacillati > Bacillota > Bacilli > Lactobacillales > Aerococcaceae > Facklamia > Facklamia sp. P12955. Next base: position 19,722 of record NZ_JBNUPF010000013.1, on the reverse strand, counting down.
ATATCGAACGGCTGCTTTAGCAGGTATTCTTACCCAATTTGCTTGGGGCCTACTTCTCATCAAAATGTTCGAATCTTTTTATCAAACCAACGCACAAAGTCAACCTATGACTTTTGAACAAGTCTGCGCTTATATATGGATCCAACAAGCCGGTCTTAATTTGTTTGCTTTATGGATTTATGACCGTACTATCTTCGAAGAAATCATTTCAGGCAATGTTGCCTATCAATTGACGCGTCCTCTCGGTCTCTATCCCCATTGGTTTATATCTAACCTTGCCATGCGAATTGCTCGCACTTTATTACGGTGTTTGCCAATGATAATTGTAGCAAGCTTTCTGCCAGAACCTTATAAGCTTTTGCCGCCAAACCACCTCCTACTTTTTATAGTGACGATGATTCTGTCTACTTTATTAATCATTGCCTTCTTAATGTTAGTCTATATTAGTGTCTTTTATTTCTTAACGGACGTGGGAATTCGAGTGATTGTTGCTACGATCGGGGAATTTCTAACCGGAGCAATCATTCCATTACCCTTTTTACCCCAGCCTTTACAAACCTTTATCCATTGGACACCCTTCGCCTATATGCAAAACATTCCTCTTAGAGTCTATTCTCTAGACATTAGCTCTTGGAATATTATCATTCCTCAAGCTTTTTGGCTGATTCTTCTGTTGGTGGCCGGTTGGTGGCTGATGCAACATGCTCTATCTAAATTCGTTATTCAAGGAGGTTAAATGCAGTGTTTAAAATTTTAGGTCTTTATTTTAAACTCAATTGGCAGGCTCAATGGCAATACCCTGTTTCTATGTTGTTATTAATTATGGGGCAATTCTTAGCAACCTTTGTCTCTGTACTAGGCATTTATTTTATGTTAGAAAGATTTCACAGCGTACAAGGGTTTTCAAAAGATGAAGTGCTTTTATGTGCTGGAATTTTCACTTTTGCGGCCGCCTTAGCTGAAATGCTAGCCAGGGGATTCGATTCTTTTCCTCAGATGATTGCTAATGGTGAATTTGATCGTGTCCTCACTCGCCCCCAAAGCCCCTTACTCCAAGTTATTGGATCAAAATTTGAGTTTTCACGTATAGGACGCTTAATCCAAGCAGCCTTACTACTAGTTTTCGTCATTGAAAGAGGCAAGATGGTATGGTCGTGGAATAAGATTGCTACTTTATTCATAATGATCTTAACAGCCAGCTTGTTATTTTCCTTATTATATTTTCTTTCAGCAAGCCTTTCTTTTTTTACCATTCAAGGATTAGAGATTATGAATATTTTTACAGATGGCGGACGTGAATTTGGTCAATATCCCTTCTCTATTTATGGAAAGAAGATATTAAAGTTTCTAACCTTTATTCTCCCTCTGGCTTTGGTCCAGTATTATCCCTTTTTATATTTAGTAGGTAAGAGTAATGATTGGCGATTAGCTCTATTTCCTTTTTTGAGTCTAGTTTTTGCTATACCTGTTTATGGTGTTTGGCGATTTGGCTTGTATCATTATCAGTCAACCGGCTCTTAGTCAAAGAATCTTATTTCAATGAAATGATAAATAAGATTCATAAACTAACCTCTACTTTATTAAATTTCCTTTTAAAACAGTCAATTAAACTCACTAACGTCTACTCAAAGGCCCTCAATCTATATACTATTTTACTTATTATTTTTTAATCGTTTACTCTTTCTACCTGATTTCTATTCATTTAGAGGTCAGTTTATTATAGTTTAGCAAGCCGTTTATCAACCATTAGTATTCATTTGACAAAAATAATAGTGCGTGGTATATTTAAGTTGTAAAGGTTGAACGGCTGTTCAACTATAAATGATAATTTTTACTATTTATAAACAGAAAGTAGGTCATGCCATGGATAGCTGTCAAGAGAATGCAATTCATCCTGAAGCGATTAAGAAAGCTCAAGAAGTGCCTCTCAATCCAGAACATTTTAAAATTCTAATCAAACTCTTTAAAGCATTAGCAGAACCCTCTCGAGCAAAAATTTTATGGTATTTGCTTAAGACAGAATTGTGTGTTTGCGATTTAGGCCATCTAATAGGCATGTCCAAATCTGCCACTTCTCATCAACTCGCTTATCTATTTAAATTAAATTTAGTTAAAAAGCGCAAAGAAGGACGTATTGTTTATTATTCAATTGCTGATGACCATGTGCGTATTTTATATCACAATGCATTGGAACATGCAGCAGAAGGAGGAAATGATAATAATGACTTATAAATTTAAAATGCAGGGTTTGTCTTGTGCTAACTGTGCTCAAAAAATTGAAACTCGCTTAAACAATTCGGATCAAGTTGAAGCGACCGTTAATTTCGCACAAGGACAATTAACAATCGACACGGACCAAGTGATGGAGTCTAATCTCATTCAAAGCTTGGAACAAAATGTACAAGAAGTCGAACAAGGGATAAAATTGGTTCCGCTCTTTGAGCTAGAAGAAAAATCAAATCTAAACCTTGATAAAAATAAGGACAGTCAAGGCTTACTTGATAGCGAAGGCTGGCGTATTTTAATTACCATTCCTTTATTTATCTTAGGATTCTTTTTAACAAATTATATTTCTTCTGAATGGCTTCTAGTGGGTTATTTTGGTCTGACCTATCTGTTCATAGGTCAGAATGTACTTAAAACTACTTGGAATAAAATTAAAAATAAGGACTGGTTAGAAGAAAATTTCTTAATGACGATTGCTACCTTAGGTGCCTTTGTGATTGGTGAGTACCCTGAAGCAGTTGCCGTTATGCTGTTCTATTCTATCGGAGAATGGTTTCAAGACCGTGCCGTTAACCAATCTCGCCAATCAATTCAATCCTTGATGGCAATTCGTCCTGACTTTGCCCGTATTCAACAAACTGATGGTACATTAACCAAAATTGACCCCCGCGAGTTAGTTGAAGGTCAAGAGTTTATCGTAGCTGTCGGAGACAAGGTCCCTCTAGATGGACAAATTATCCAAGGTCAATCTCAAGTAGACCACTCAGCTATTACTGGAGAATCTCTTCCTCAGAGTTTAAAAGAAGGCGACACCCTCTACTCAGGTTCGATCAACTTAAGTTCTCAACTGAAAGTTAAAGTCACTAAGACCTTCCAAAATTCAACGGTCAGCCAAATTATCGACTTAGTTGAAAATGCTTCTTCCAAAAAGGCAGCTACTGAGAAATTTATTACTCGGTTCGCACGCGTTTATACACCGGTTGTAGTTGCCTTAGCAGTTCTTTTGGCTACTTTGCCTCCTATCTTTTTTAGTGACATTTCTTGGTCAACAAGCTTTTACCGTGCGTTACAATTTTTAGTTATCTCTTGTCCTTGTGCCTTAGTTGTCTCTGTTCCTATGAGTTTTTATGGTGGAATTGGTGCAGCAGCACGTGAAGGTATCATGGTTAAAGGCGGAAATTTCCTCGAAACCCTAACAAAGATTAAGACCTTAGTTTTAGATAAAACCGGAACAATCACTCAAGGTAACTTTGCGATTGACAAAGTAGAGGCCTTATATTTAAGCAAAAATGAGTTTTTAGAAGCACTGGCTCACTTGGAGAGCCAATCCCACCATCCTATTGCACTCTCCATTCAAGAAGCCTATAATCAGCCCTTAGATCCTCATCGTGTGCAAGAAGTAGAAACAATCACCGGTAAAGGTCTTAAAGGAATTGTGGACGGTAAAAGTTTACTTGCTGGAAACAAGGACTTGATGGATCAATTCAAGATCGAAGTGCCAGAATTAAAGACTGCTGCCACTGTCGTTTATCTCAGTATTAATCAAGCATATCAAGGCTATGTCCTCATTAAAGACCAGATCAAACCAGATTCTCAGTCCGCGCTGACAGAATTACATCAATTGGGTATTTCCTCTGCCATCTTACTTTCTGGTGACAATCAAGCAACCGTCGACGAAATCGCTCAACTTGTTGGGATTGATCAAGCAAAAGGTGACTTGCTTCCACAAGAAAAGATGATCGAACTGGAGAAAATTTTAGCTAACGTTAAGCAATCAACGTCTAATAAAAAATCCTCTAATGTAGCCTTTATCGGTGATGGCATCAATGATGCCCCGGCTCTTGCCCGTGCAGATATTGGAATTGCCATGGGAGGAATGGGATCTGACGCAGCTATTGAATCAGCAGACATTGTCATTATGAATGATTCTTTAGCTAAACTCCCTCAAGCTATTAAAATTGCTCAAAAAACTTTACGCATTGCTCAAGAAAATATAGCCTTTGCACTTGGAATTAAGGTACTCTTCCTAAGCCTCGCCGCTTTAGGCTTCTCATCCATGTGGATGGCTATTGTCGCCGATGTTGGTGTGACCATCCTTGCAGTTCTTAATAGTTTGCGAACACTTGGGAAAGTTAAATAATAAAAAAACCAGCAAGCATAATAATGGTATGCTTGCTGGTTTTCTTCGTTTAACAAACTCATTTATCTTTAATGAATCCTTTTAGGCCCCTTCAATTTTAAATTCGTAAGTTGAAGGTAGATGGTAATAGGCTTTTAAGGCATTAAGAGCTCCTTGGGCTTTGACTAAAGTTTCTTGGTACTCTTCTTCTGGATCTGAAAGGGCAATAATTGCTCCCCCTAGACCGAGACTAGTCTTTTCTTCTTCAATAACCGCCGTACGTATAACAATATTTAAATCCATACAACCATTATTAGCAATATAGCCAATAGCCCCTGAGTAGATACCTCGTGGACGTCCTTCTAATTGATCAATTAATTCGAGGGTACGATACTTCGGCGCTCCAGTCATTGAACCACCAGGGAAGCAAGCTTTAAACAGATCAATAGCTGAAACATTTTTTGCAAGAAAGCCTTGAACGGTAGTCACTAATTGATGAAGGGTTGAATAACTCTCAACAGCCATCAACTTGGGAACCGTTACTGTTCCAATCTGACAGACCTTACCTAAATCATTTCGCAATAGGTCTACGATCATCAAGTTTTCAGCCATGGTCTTTTCCTCGGTTGCTAAAGCATGAATAATCGCTTGATCTTCTGCTGGGTTTTGACCCCTTTTAGCCGTTCCTTTGATGGGCTTGGTTTGAACTCTACCATCACGATTCAAAGTTAAGAATTTTTCCATAGAAGAACACGCAACAGCAAAATGATCAAAAGTTAAAAAGGCTGCGTAAGGGGCTGGACTGGCTTGGCGTAAGGTTTGGTAATATATATAGGCATCTAGCTGGTCTTTGATATCCAAGCGGTTGGTCAAACATATTTCATAGGACTCTCCTTTTCGAATGTAGTCTTGACATTGGTGGATAGCTTTCAAATAGTCACTGCGAGCCATAGCCCAAGCAATAGTTGGTTGATCGAAGGCCTCCATGATAAGCTCTTCTTTTTCACCTACTGAAATATAAGCCTGTGAAAAATCTAAATCTTTGATCCAGTCTTTGTCATCTTTATAGGATAGTAAATAAAGTTGGTTTTCGTGATGATCGATAACAGCCGCTCGATCAATATAATCTAATATAACATCAGGATACAATGACTGATGCTGATTAGGCCCTTCCATTAAACTTTTGAGCTCATAACCAAAATAACCAATATAACCTAATTGGAAATCACATGGTAAATCTTGATGGATTGGCCATTGAGGTTGATGTTTTTCTAAATAAGTGAATATATCTTGATGAATTCTTTCTTCTCTTCCCTTTATATCTGTCTTGATAACCACATTATCCGTAATATCATAGGTCAGACGATGGCCATGGCGAGGACCCGCTTGTCCAATTATAGAAAAACGAGACAAAGCTTTTGTCACTTGACTAGAGTCTAACCATTGCGTTTGTTTATTAATTTGATAAAGCTGATTAAACAACGCTTGTGCATTGCCTTGATAAGGAACTTTTGTAACACGCAAAGGATTTGTCTGTATTTGGAAGGTGTGGATCAAGTCTACAAAATTCTCAATTAGACGTTCACCTTCTTGTGAAGCAATTGACTCTGGATGAAACTGAACGGCGTATTGAGGTTTGCTACGATGAGAAATCCCCATAATTAAGCCATCGTGCGTTCTCGCATCCACTTGAATGTTCTCCAATTTCTCTTCTTTACAGACTAAAGAATGGTAACGGGTCACTTTAAAATCTTGCGGTAGTCCTTTAAAAAGTCCTTGATTATTATGTCTGATTTCACTCAGCCGCCCATGAACAGGCTGAGGAGCCAATATAATTTCTCCTCCATTCAGATAATAAATTCCTTGCTGACCCAAACAGATGCCCAATATGGGACGTTCTTCTTTTTCGATTACTTCACGGCAAAGACCAAAATCTTCAGGATTTTCAGGACTTCCAGGACCTGGTGAAATAACCACCGCATCAAAATCTAACAATTTGAATTCTTCATATGACATTTGATCATTCTTAATAACCAACGGAACTTCTTGCGTCACTTTGGCTATTAATTGAAACAGATTATAAGTATAGGAATCATAATTATCAATGATAACAAACTTCATAATGGTTTCTCCTAACATTTTTTTCAACGATATCTATGCAACTGGTTATTGTCCTATTTTATCACAATTTGTAGTTAGTAAAAATACCTGAAAAGTAATTTAAAAAGAATAGCATTTAATCCTTGTCAATGATTGACAAGTGCTATCATTCACCTATAATGAAGGAGAACTTTGAACAGAGTATAAAAGGTGCGTAAAGTATTTACAGATGGGAAGTTGCTGTAAAACGAAATGAACAATCATGCGATGCCTTTTATCTTCCGCTGTTTTATTATCCATCTTTAGCGGAGCTCTGAATTTTTCAGAGCTCCTATTTTTGTTTAGGAGGGTACATTTTGGACATCCAATTGAATGTTTTTCCTTATCCAATCTATCTAGAACACCATCATTTTAGTCAATTAAAAAAACGCTTAAGCCAAATGAGCGGAAAAAAGTTTCTACTAACGGATCAAAATGTGGCGACCCTTTACCAAGAACAAATTGATCAACTTGGTCAGTTAGCATCCTTTTCTTACCATATTGTTCCTGCCGGTGAAGCGTCAAAGTCATTAGCTTGTTATCAAGAAGTGATGAATCGTATGGTAGAAGAAAAACTTACTCGGTCTGATTGCCTAATCGCCTTTGGTGGTGGCGTCATTGGTGACTTAGGGGGCTTTTTAGCCGCCACATATTTAAGAGGAATCAACTTTATACAAGTTCCGACGACTCTTTTAGCTATGGTTGACTCTGCCATTGGGGGTAAAAATGGCATTAATTTTGGTGCCTATAAAAATCAAGTGGGTACTTTCTATCATCCCGCTTGGGTTCATATCGATATTGCCTATTTAGACACCTTAGATATCAGACAAATTAACAATGGGTTAGCAGAAATTATAAAATATGCGATCCTTACTGACCCCGCTTTATTGGAGGACATCAGACGAGATAAAAGTCAACTCAACTACTTGAATCTAATTAAACGGTCTTTAGAAATAAAACACGCCTATGTTGCTAATGATTTTCACGATCAAGGTAAAAGACAATTCCTTAATTTAGGTCATACTTTCGCCCATGCCATTGAAAGTATTAGCAACCACCAAGTGAACCATGGTGAAGCAGTCGCAATCGGCCTATTATGGATGGCTCGTGCTAGTTTTAAATTGGGTTGGGCCCGCCAATCATTCGTTCCTCTTCTTGAAGATTTATACCAAAAACAAGGACTATTCCAGACTTATTACTGTGATAACCATGATTTACTGAACGCCATTAATCACGACAAGAAAAAACAAGACCAAACGATTCACTTAATTATTCCTGTTGAAATAGGAAATTGTGTCCGACAAGCCATTCCTATTCATGAATTAGGCCAATGGATTGAAGCAGGGAGTCGATTGTAGATGGATATTCAAATTATGCCTCACTCTTTAAAAGGCAGTATTTCTGCAATTCCTTCTAAATCAGACGCTCATCGAGCACTCTTTGCAGCCAGCTTAGCCAATGGTCCCTCTACCATCTATTTAGACCGTCTTTCAAAAGATTTAGAAGCAACATTGACTTGTATTGAAGGACTAGGTTGCCTGGTTCACCATGATTCAGATCAAAAAGCATACCATATCCTGCCAGATGCTCATTCTATGAAGCGCCACTTCAATGTGGGCGAGTCAGGAACAAGCTTACGCTTTCTAATTCCTATCTTAGCTAGTCGGTTAGAAAAGAACCAACAGGTCGAAATCCTTCGCCAAGGGAGTTTGATCAATCGAACCAACCAACCTTATTGGGACTTGTTTGACCAATTAGGTATTTATTGGCAAGAAGAAGGCCCTAGTATCTGGCTTTCAGGCAAGTTAGAAGCAGGAAATTACCAACTTCCAGGTAATGTTTCTTCTCAATTTATTTCAGGATTAGCTTTGGCTCTCGCTCATTTAAATAAAGCAAGTCAGATAAAATTAACTTCGCCTTTGGAATCCGCTGCCTATGTCGACATGACCTTAGCTAGCTTAAAAGAATTTAGTAAAAGGATTGATTTTTCTCATCAAACTCAAGCCTATCACTTACTCGATGGACCTATACAAGCAGCGCCCTACCAAGTAGAAGGCGATTGGTCCAACGCCCTTTTCTTCTTAGTAGCAGGCGTCCAGGTCTTAAATCTTACTTTTGACAGTCTCCAAGCAGACCGTCAGGCTTTGTCCTATTTGGATAAATTGGGCTATCCCATCCCCGAGTCGGCAAGACAATCCACTGACTATCATCCCAGTAAGACTTCAACTGCAAGTAATCAAATAGTGGAAATCGATGCCCGTCAATTGCCCGATGCTATTCCTATCCTTACCCTAGCAGCCGCTAGAAAAGCTGGGATTACTCGCATCGTTAACGGCCAACGCCTCCGCTTAAAAGAAAGTGACCGAATAGAATCTACCGTAGCTCTTATGCAAGCTTTAGGTGTCTACATACAAGCTGAAGCTGATGGGTTCATCTTGCAAGGAGGGCAAGGCTTTCATGGCGGAATTGTGGATACTTTTCAAGACCACCGTATTGCAATGACAGCTGCCATTGCGGGTAGTTTTGCCCAAGAACCTGTGATTATTAAAGGGGCGGACTGTGTTTCTAAATCTTATCCCCACTTCTTCGATGATTTTCAAAAATTAGGAGGTATCTATCATGTCCTTTAGTCTCGGTCAAAATTTTCGTCTCACTGTTTACGGACAATCCCATGCTAAAGCGATTGGGGTAGTCATTGATGGCCTTCCTGCCGGTTTAGATTTCCCTTATGCAGCCATTCAAACAGCTCTCGAACGTCGTCGTCCTGGTAAAAAGGTTTGGTCAACTAGCCGTAACGAGACTGATTTATTTGAAGTCAAAGCAGGTATTGTAGACGGTAAAACCTGTGGGGCGCCCCTTTGCTTAGAAATTAGGAATCAAGACATGCAGTCCAAGGATTATGCCCAACATCACTATCTCCCTCGCCCCTCACATGCTGATTATCCTGCTTTCATTAAATATGAGGGACACCATGACATTCGTGGGGGCGGACACTTTTCAGGGCGCATGACTGCTCCAATTGTAATGGCTGGTAGTATTGCCCGCTATTTATTAGAAACAAGCGACATCCAAATTTATAGCCACATTCATTCAATCGCTGGTATAAAAGACCGGTTAGTTGATTTTGCGCAACCTGATTTTAAAGCCTTAAGTGAATTAGTTAATAAAGAATTTGCCGTAATTGATGCCCTGCAAGGCCAAGCCATGAAGGAAGCTATCCTAGCCGCTAAAGAAGATAAAGACTCTGTAGGAGGGCAAATCGAAGTAATCGTTGACGGCTTACCAGTTGGTATCGGTCAACCCCTCTATGATTCGTGTGAAGCTAAATTAGCCCATGCCATGTTTGGCATTCCCGCCACTCGCGGCGTAGAATTCGGAACGGGCTTTGCTGGAGCAAACTTACGCGGCAGCCAGCACAACGATCCTTATTATTTGGATAATAACTTGATGGTTAAAACGCTGACCAACCATCACGGCGGTATTATCGGTGGTTTGACCACTGGCATGCCCTTGATTATGCGAGTAGCAATTAAGCCTACTTCTTCTATCGGTCAACCCCAAGCAAGTGTCAACCTTGATAAACAAGTTAATCAAGAATTGACGATTGAGGGCCGGCATGATCCTTGTATCGTCCCTCGGGTTGTTCCCGTTATTGAAGCAATGACCGCTATTTGCCTTTTAGACCTAATGATGATGGACGGTCAATGGCCAACTATTTCAACAAAAAATTAATTGCCGCCTTTAGAAAGTAGGTTCTTATGTTACAGACATCTCAAAAAAATAAAAAACCCACTCTTTGTGGCTTAATCGGACGTAAATTAGGTCATAGTTATTCCCAATCTATTCACCAACGAATTGGGAACTATCCCTATCACTTAATTGAATTAGAACCCAATCAGTTGAAAGACTTTCTTTTAGAGAAAAACTTCCTCGGACTCAATGTGACTATTCCTTATAAAGAAGCGGCCTTACCTTATTTAGACAACCTAGACCCCTTGGCTAAAACCATCGGATCGGTCAATACAATTGTGAATGAAGAGGGAAAACTCAAAGGCTATAATACTGACTACGCTGGCTTAGACTTTTTATTAAAAAATAATCATCTGACCTTAACAGGCAAAAATGTGCTTATTCTTGGATCCGGTGGCTCTGCCAAAATGATCGCTGTTTATGCTAAAAACCAAGACTGTCAACGAGTTAGCCATTTAAGCATTCGCCAAGCTTTCCCACCATTAAAGGCTGACAATCAGACGGCTCAAGTTATTTTCAATGCGACACCGGTTGGTATGTACCCTAATAACCAGGATTTAAGATTAAACTTGACCGCATTCCCTCAACTAGAAGCGGTCGTTGATCTCATCTATAATCCCTTACGCTCTTCTTTAGTCCTCCAAGCCAAAAGCCAAGGCATTCAAGCTATAGGTGGACTCGACATGTTAATTGCTCAAGCTTTTTTTGCCAGTCAACTTTTTACCGGTAAGTCTTATCCGACAGACTTCATCCATCAAATTTGCCAATCCTATTGGCAGGGAATCGAAAACTTAGTTTTCATCGGAATGCCAGGTGTTGGCAAGACCACTCTCGGAAAAAAACTGGCTGATCAACTAGGCCGCCCCTTTTTAGACACCGATCAATTGATCGAAGCTGTCATCCATCAACCGATCTCTGAATATATTTCCAAGGTGGGCGAAAAACCTTTTCGCGACCTAGAAGAAAAAATCATTCATCAAGTGGCTAAGGAAAATGGGCAAGTAATTGCCACGGGCGGAGGTGCCATTTTAAGGGCAAGGAACCGACAAGCTCTAACTCAGAATGGTCGATTGATTCTATTGGAGCGCCCCTTAGAAGAACTGTCTCGAAAGGGCCGACCACTTTCAGCTTCACTAGACCAAGTTAAGCGTTTATGGAATGAACGAAAAACACTCTACCAAGAGAGTGCAGACCTCATTATTCCCGTCAAGTCTTCTATCCCAACTAGCTATCAAGAAATGCAAGAAAGGCTGATCAAACATGCGATTATTAGTCCTCAACGGACCCAACCTTAACTTATTAGGCATCCGTCAACCAGAAATATACGGTCAAACCTCATACTCTGACTTAACAAACTCTTTAAAAAAATGGGCAAATGAATATGCTGTAGACCTTGATATCTTTCAATCCAACCACGAAGGAGCCTTAGTCGATAAAATTCAAAATGCTTATCAAAAGGTGGATGGCATAGTAATAAACCCAGCTGCCTACACCCATACATCCATCGCTATTCGCGATGCTTTAGCAGCCGTTGCTATTCCTTTTGTAGAAGTCCATCTAAGTTCTATTAGTCAAAGAGAAAGTTACCGACAAGTCTCATATATCCAAGATTTAGCCTTAATAACAATTGAAGGACAAGGCCCTGCAGGCTACCTTCAAGCTCTGGATTTTATCAAAAATTACCTCTTTAATCCTAATAATCCATCACCTATCACATAGAAAGAGAAGATATAAATGACAATGAATTCTGTATCTGTAAAGCAAGTCACTTTTGGCAAACAACCAGCTATTGTTATCGCTGGACCCTGCTCTATTGAATCTGAAGAACATATTTTTAAAGAAGCTCAAGCCTTGAAGGCGGCGGGAGTCGACATGATTCGAGCGGGTGCTTATAAACCAAGAACTAGCCCTCATGCTTTTCAAGGTTTAGGCTTTGAAGGTGTAAAGTACTTAAGAGCCGCCGCTGATTCAGTTCACCTCCCGATGGTCACAGAAGTTTTAAGTGAATATGATGTCGAAAAGCTGATCGATCTTGTGGACATGTTTCAAGTAGGTTCTCGAAATATGTATAATTACCAACTGCTGAAGTTGTTAGGTCAAGCCGGTAAACCTGTCCTATTAAAAAGAGGCTTTTCAGCAACTCTTAAAGAATGGGAAATGGCCGGTCAGTATTTAATGAGCGAAGGAAAAGCTTCGGTTGTATACTGCGAACGCGGCATACGTAGCTTTCAAGATGAAACACGCAACACCCTTGATTTAGCAGGTGCTATTCTCCTCCAAGCCAAAACGAAACAACCTGTCGTTATTGATCCTAGCCATGCCAGTGGTAGACGCGACCTCATCCTCCCTTTAAGTAAAGCCGCTTTAGCCGCTGATATTTCGGGGATTATGGTCGAAGTCCATCACAATCCCGACCAGGCCTGGACCGATGCCGCTCAGACTATTGATTATTCTATGTTGGATCAACTAATGAAGGAGTGCCAACCATGGCTTACATCAAATTAGATGAAGGCTTTCTTTTTGGACAAGGTGTTTTTACCACCCTTAAAGTCATCAATGGACAAGCGCTCTTCTTAGACCAACATCTTAGCCGTTTGTGTCAATCAGCCAAAGCTTTAGGTTTCAAAAGTTCTATAACCAAAAACGTTATTGTCAACTCTATTAACGAGAAAGAAATGGTGGATGGGGCTTTAAAAATCATCCTCTCACCAGGTAATCTTGTTCTACAAGAACGATCGGATCCCTATGGTAAGAGATTCTTGCCTGCAAAGCCATTAAAATTAGCCAAGTGGCAGCGCCATTCCTCTAACACACTCTTGCAACATAAGTCCACTATGTACTTAGCGAACAAAATTAATTTAAAGCAGATAAGAGAAAAAGGGGCTTTTGAATGCATCTTTTTAAATGAAAAAGACCAGATCACTGAGGGAAGCTTTACGAATCTCTTTTTTGTTAAAGACCAAGAGCTTATCACTGCTCCAACAAGCGCAGGTCTTCTTCCAGGTATTATGCGTCAATGGGTGCTTGACCATTTCCCTGTGACTATTCGCCCCATAGACTGGCAAGAAAGACAATCTTTCCAAGCTGGTTTTATGACCAACTGTTTGATGGGGATTACTCCAATTAAAACACTTGAATCAACCCATTACCAAGATCATCATCCTCTAATTGATTACATCCAAGAGGAATATTCTATAAAAATATATAAGCAAAAAGCTAGCCAATGGTGATAACATTTGACTAGCTTTTTTATTCATTATATTCATCTTCCGATTCATAAATACTCACGCCTGCAAGCTGATTGATGTCTTGGAAGAACTTTTCAGGATGAACTTCTTTAGGAATTACTAGACGGACTAAATAATCAAGTTGGTCACTATTATTCACTAAGGGTTTGATAAAAGTGACGGTAACTAATGACACTTCAATAAAATGAAGGACCTCATTAAAAGATTGAACATCATTTGCTTGCACAAAAACCGTTACCCAAGGTATTTTCTTCCTTAATGAGCTTTCAAGTCTTTGTAAGAAGGTCAAAGTGATTAGGAGTATAAAGCCTACAACAATTGCTACTTCGTAGAAGCCGATCCCAATTGCTAAGCCAATACAAGCCGAGGACTACAAGCCCGCAGCCGTGGTTAACCCTTTAATTTTGTCACGATTAGTAACTAAAATCATACCGGCACCTAAAAAGCCAATCCCACTCACAACTTGCGACCCCATCCGTGTAGCATCAACTCCTTCAAAAAAATTCGGCTGCAAACTGATTGGTCATCATTACCATGGCTGAAGTTACACAGACTAAAATATAAGTACGCATACCGGCTGGATGATTTTCAATCCACGTCCAAAACCAATCATACCATTAATCAACATAGCTAAAAGGGGCCTTAAGAGTATGGTAAAGAAATTTACTTCTTCAAAATTAATCGTTGGTAACTTCATTGATGACCTCCCTAAAGTTAATTTCTTTTTCTTTGTTTAATAAGTATAACAGCTCATCATTTTTCCCTACTTATTCTCTTTAAATTTTAACTTTATTTATATAAAAGCACTTCGCATAGAAGTGACTTAGATTTATAATTCAATCACTTGGCTCTTGTTTAATTCCATAGCTTTTTCATAAATCGCTTTTCCAACTATAATATCTAAAACAGCAGAGCCTATCGTCTTAAAGACAGTGAGTTCGTCTTCTGATTGACGCCCGGCTATTTTACCTGAATCTAATTGACCTAATTCACCTGTGATGGACTTTTTTGTATAATACCTTTTTTGAGCGGATTGATTAAATCGCCTGATTCATTTAAGACTCCATCTTTGGTATCTAAATAGATCTTACCTGCTTGAGCAAAAATTGCTTCAGGAAGTTCTTGCATGTCTGGCTTGTATGAGCCTACGCCATTAATATGGGCTCCTGGTTTAAGATTTTCACTATCAAAAACAGCTTTTGTAATGTGGTAACAATTGTGATAACGTCGTCCCCACCGATTGTTTCTTTTGGAGAAGCAACAGCTTTAATTTCAACGTCAAACTTTTTAGCGAATAAATCCATCATTTTTTTAAGCGAATGCGCTAGCACGCTCTTGGTCACTATCAAAGGCACACTCTTCTTTAATTGGTTGCGCTGATAACATCGCTTCTAATTGATGTTGAGCGTGTCCCCCTGTTTTAAACATGGATATTATTCGGATAGACAGAAACTATTTTAAACCCTGTCGCCGAGCCAGCTAAACTTGGCATGGATAAATTTTGACCTCCGAATTCTTCTAAATCAATGTTTGTTCTTAAGGGATTATCTGTTTTATCTTCAGAATATAATTTTAAAGCTTTTTTACCGCTTGAATAGTTCTTTCATGGTCATAACTTCCTTTATATCTGCTTCATTCAACACTCTTATTTCCACGGAAACACTCTCTTTAACTTTATCAAGTTTTATCCTCTTATTAAGAGTAACAAAAGAGAAGCCTTAGATTAAGCAATAATTCTTAGCTTCTTGAGCCTATTTATTAATAGTTTTTGATATCATAAATTATTACATCAACATAGTGAAATGTTTTGCTGTTAATTATTGAAACAATATCTATATCAAACAATACTAACTTATTCTATCCTTATTTGTTCGATATATAATGGGCATCAAACCATTATTAAAAATAGAACTTATTCCTCCCTCCTCAAATCAATGAACCAATTAAAGGAATCAACCATAAGATTAAACTTCTCAACAGATATGCTGATGGCTATCAATACTACACACACTTCCGAGCAAGTGGTTTAGTCATTTCATAACGCTTTACGTCAGGAAAAAAAGATCAAGCAACAAAAACATGCTGCTTGATCTCTTGAAAAATATTATCAATCCGATTGAACAATGAGCCTTATTTCTCTACATACTCTGCTTCTAAATCTTTAATTTGGTCAAAGGCATCTTGAGCTAATTGCATGGTTTGTTCAGTAATCCATTCTGCAGCTGCTTGGGGATCTTCCGCATACATCGTGATAAGTTCTTGACGTAATTCTTCGTATTTATCTTTACCAGCTTTTTCAATGGCTAAGATCTTTTCTCTCATTTCTGGTTTTAAGTTCTCTTCATCTTCTAACATAATGGTTAGTAGATTATCTACTGCCCAATAGAATGATTCTGGATCATATTCATTGGCTTCCACTTGGTAAGCAGATAGTGTGTCATTGATATTTCCAAAGTATGGTAAGTAAGGTGAAACGGTAGGTGATCCCATCGCTAACCACATCACACCTGGTACTTTTTCAGGCATATCTTCATAAATTTGGAAGATATGAGCTTCCATTGTATTTTTGTTACCAATGGGATATAAAGCATTCTCAGGCTTTTCTGGTTCTTGCTTTTCAGTCGTTTCAGTTTCTTCGCCCTCTGTTGTTTCAGCTTCTTCGCCTTCTGTTGCTTCAGCTTCTTCGCCCTCTGTTGCTTCAGCCTCTTCGCTTTCTTCTACTTCGGTTTCTTCGGTTTCTGTTGCTTCAGTTTCTTCGCTTTCTTCTACTTCGGTTTCTTCGGTTTCTGTTGCTTTGGTTTCTTCACCTTCTGTTGCCTCAGCCTCTTCGCTTTCTGTTGCTTTGGTTTCTTCACCTTCTGTTGTTTCAGTTTCTTTAACAACTTGTCCACCGGTAGCAGATGCGATGTTATCCGCTGGAATATAATCTGTATCTTCTAAACGATTTCGTTGTAAGCTCATGACTTGATCTAATGTGATTGTTTTATCCGTAGAATGTAAGAATGGAAACTCTGTATCATCTAAAGAAACTTCTGCATCTGGATCTAAGGTTTTTACTCCAGACCAATACCTAGACACAGACCCGGGATCTATTTCAGCTGCATAAGAATCAGCAACCCGAATCATCCCCTCTTCCTCGACATAAGTACCCGCTTCTTCTGCAATGTTAATTAAATCGGCAGAGGCAATCACATTTTCAGTATCGTTCACATCGATTGTTTCTAAGAAGAACGAGTTGGGGAATACGGCAAACATATCATCTGGCAACTTCATCGCAGCATATTGATGACCGGATAAAATTTCCATATACCAAGTTTCATTTTTATCAGCAATAATCAATCCGTTGCCTTCGGAAGAGCCTTTCTCATCGATAATCGATGCTAACAACTCCACGCCCTCACGCGCTGTTTTAACGTGACCTAAAACGACGGTCGTCATGATTCCTTCTGAAAGACCATTTTCAACTAAAGGGTCAACCGCTAAAACTTCATCATTAGTATAAGTAGTAGTGGTCGCATCCATCGCTACACCATACTCATTATAACCTGCTTCATAATACAAGCCCCACTCAGGGGTGGTATCTGGCACAGCAAAATACTTATAAGATTGAGCTGGTAGTTCAAATTCGAACTTAGTATATTCATCCACTAACTTTGCGCCTTCTTCATTTTCCGTCGCTTCAATTACTACAAAAGTCTTATTATGGCTTTGTTCTAAGTCTTCTGTTCGGCCAAAAATAACTGACCCATCTTCTGTAAGGCCCTTACCAACATATACGCCTGTACAGGCAGCTACTGGTTGAGCCAGTAACATTCCTGCCGATAACATGGCAACAATGCTTGCGAAAAACTTCTTCATAAAATACCTCCTAAATTTTTGTGTAAACGCTTCATGATTTAATTATAACACTTGGTTATTACTTAATCAGTTTATATAGCATATTATTTTTATAAATAGATTATGGATCATTAGTTATAATCTAAAATTGTAAAAAACTATTAAACAAAAGAAAAAATAATGCCCAACTAGACTTGAATTCTAGCTAGGCATTTATACTTATGATAATGAGGTTTGAATAATTACATCATTTCATCCAGTCGCACAAACTGATACCCATTGGCTTGGACGCTTTCAATGACTGCTCCTAATGAGTTAGCCGATTCTTGATAGATGTCGTGCATTAAAATTACTGGACTAGGTAATAGGGTTGCTACTACACGGTTGATAATGGCTTGTTCATTTCGACTCTTCCAATCTTCCGAATCAACGTTCCATAGAACAGGAGTCATTTCCGTTAAATTCATTTCACGTTTGCCACCTGCTCCATATGGCATTCGATAGTAGTTGACAGAGGCATTAGTCACCCTTTCAATAATTTCGTTAGTGTGATTCAGTTCATATAGAACATCAGCATCACTGATTATTGTATAATTTCGATGACTGTAGGAATGGTTGCCCACCAAGTGCCCTTCATCATGCATGCGTTGAATGATTTCGGGATACTTTTCTGCATTTTGACCCAATACAAAAAAGGTTGCTTTCACATCATGTGCTTTAAGAATATCTAGGATTTGTGGCGTAGTGACTGGGTTGGGCCCGTCATCAAACGTTAAGACTGCAAATTTAGCAGAGTGCATTTGAGTATTAGTATTTTCATCTGGCTGGGCTGATATGTTTATAAACTTCCCTAGGTCTGGGTCAGCATAGACTTTACGAGGGACTGGAATAGAATGTTCATAAATTGCCTTTCCCCAACTTTGATAACAGTGACTCAAGTCTTTGTATGTTCTTGTTAAGTTGTTTGCTTCTAATTTACGATCAATTTCTTTCACTTTAATTAAAAAACCTGGAGAATATTTGTTAGGATTTTCCATATTCTTTTTAAGATTACGAACCTCTTGATTTAATTCGACTAGCGGCCGATCTCTCTCGGCTAAAGAATGGATGGATTCTTTGAGTGGTTGATCAGTTATTTCAGCTAAAATAGTCTCTATTTTTGTATTATACTCATTGAGACTAATATCTCTTAATTCTCTTTCTTCAACCACACCCTCTCCGGTTAAGGGTTGCGTTTCATATAATTCCAATAGTTCTTTGCGATAAGCTTCAGGCGATTTGTTCTTTCGAGCACTCAATTCGATTTTTGAAAAGGTCGATTCATTCTGATTGTTAGCATTAAATGTCATATAAATGATTAACAGTAAAATTGAACACACTACTAGGCTGGCTGCTATTTTCTTATACATTTGATCACCTTATTTTATTCACAATTTTTTTCCAGCTTTTTTACATCTTTTTAAGCATACTCCATCTAATAGATAAATTCTAGGGAAAAAGATAAAGAAATTAACTTTATTTACAATTGTTCCAATTAGAAATTTTAATTATCTTTAATTATTCTAAAACTATATTGTTATAAAAATTCAAAAAGTTTTTAAGTCCTTTTGGTTTTCTATTTATTATTCTCTAAGGCAATAAGCTATCTAATTGAATGCCTTCTTCTTCAATGTTATGGTTAATATATAGACAAGAAATAAAACTGTTAAAATCAAAAGGAGGAGTCATTGATGAAAAAAATATAGTGCTATTGGCAAGTATGATGATATTGGGGGGAGTGACTGTCTCCGCTCAAGATGAAGAAAAGATTGAAGAATTGAAAATCGAAATTAAAGCTCTCAAAGAGGAGCTGAAAGACAAGAAAGCCAAGTTAAAAGAATTAACAGGTGGAGATGAAGAATATATTATTACGGATGACAAAGACTTCTTCATTAAATATGTCGAAGTAAATGAAAAAGATGATGAAGAATTAGGGTATTATTATGAGTTCGTCTTTGAAGTAGAAAATAAGACAGATAGAACCATGAATATCATGGCAGAAGATGTTACTATCGATGATGATTTAATCGATGAAAAAATGGTTTTTCTTTCAGAAGAAATTGAAACAAACGCTAAAGGCGAAATCATCTTAAAATTCAAAGCTTAGAAGAAGATGAAGAGGCACCTGAATTAGATGATGATTTAGAAATGACGCTAAAATTAGTGAACGAAGAAGATCCTGACTTAAATATTGATTACCCTGTTTCGATTGATATAGTTTAAAATGATTAAAACACCCAGTTTATAAACTAGGCGTTTTTTCTTTTGACGAATTGTCCAATCAAATGCAACACCGATAGTAAGAATCCAAAAAGTTCTTCTTTAGGTGGTTTATATTTTATACCTTTCCTTGGTCTATTTTTC
>NZ_JBNUPF010000012.1:0-60974 GCF_050409565.1 Facklamia sp. P12955 | reverse complement strand
TATACCATTCAATTAACCGTTTAAATACAAACTCCAACTTTTGAGGTTCACATCATTAAAATACTTAAGCATGGTTTTTAATTCTGATTCAAACACGAACATTAAGATAATTAAGCCTTTGTTTGTTTGAATCGAGGTTTATTAAGCACTTTTAATGTGCTACTATGCTTTTGAGGAGGCGATGAAATGGTATCGGTTGGAGTCATTATGGGGTCAAAATCAGACTGGCCTACAATGAAAATAGCCACAGAAGTGCTAACTGAATTTGGAATCGAATTTGAAAAGAAAGTTGTGTCAGCGCATCGTATGCCTGATGAAATGTTTGCTTATGCTAAAGATGCTCACAAGCGAGGTCTACAAGTTATTATAGCAGGTGCAGGGGGAGCTGCTCATCTACCGGGAATGGTTGCAAGTCAAACTACCTTGCCGGTTATCGGTGTGCCTATTAAGAGCTCTACTTTAAATGGATTGGACTCATTACTATCCATTGTTCAAATGCCAGGTGGTGTTCCGGTAGCAACAACAGCTATTGGTAAGGCAGGGGCAAAAAATGCGGGCCTATTAGCTATCCGAATTTTAAGTCTACAAGATGCTTCTTTAGTGCAGAAATTAGAGCAATATCACCGACAGATGCGTCAAATGTCCATAGAAAGTGGGCAAGAACTTGAATAATTACATTAAACCTGGTTCTACTATCGGCATTATCGGCGGCGGACAACTGGGCAAAATGTTGTCCCAATCTGCAAAGCGGATGGGATATCGCGTAGGAATTTTTGATCCAGGACAAAATTGTTCAGCCTCTCAAGTTGCTGACTTTCATTGTCAAGCAGCTTTCGATGATCAAAAAAGTCTAGCTGAATTCGCCCATCAAGTCGATGTATTAACTTTTGAATTTGAGAATATTTCTTTGGAGTCGCTTAATAGAATTGTAGAAGAGGGAGCATATCTTCCTCAAGGTTCTTCAATTTTAAGACTTACTCAAGATCGTTTAACAGAAAAAGAGTTTTTAAGAACTAGTGGTGTACCCGTTGCAGATTATTATCCAGTTAGTAGTTATGAAGAACTTAAGCAAGGTCTTGAGCAATTAGATTACCCAGCCGTCTTGAAGACAAGACGCTTTGGTTATGATGGTAAAGGACAAATCATGTTAAAGAGCGAAGACGATATAGAAGAAGCCAAACAGCTTATTGACTCAGCTCCTTGTATATTAGAAGCTTTTGTTCCTTTCGATATGGAGTTATCCCATATGGTCGTAAGGAATAAACAAGGTCAAACGCGTATTTTTCCTTTGTCTGAAAATATTCACTATAATCATATTCTTCATCAGTCGATTGTACCCGCTCGTGTTTGTGAAGCAGTGGCCAATCAAGCCTTTAAGCTGGCAAAAACGATTGCCCATAAACTGAACTTAATTGGAATTGTTTGTATTGAAATGTTTCTAGCCGACGATAAAATTCTAGTGAATGAATTGGCACCTCGACCACATAATTCAGGTCACTATACCATTGAAGCATGTCAGTATTCACAATTTGATTTACATATTCGCTCAATTTGCGGTATGACACTTCCACAAAATAAACTATTATCTCCTGTTGTAATGACAAATATTTTAGGACAAGATCAAGAGATGGTGATTGACCAATGGCCAAATCATCCCGATTGGCACCTCCATCTATATAGTAAGGGGGAAGCGCGTCAAGATCGTAAGATGGGACACATCACTCAGCTTGCTCAAAATCCTGAGAGTATTTTAAAAACATTAAAAAAGATTGACAATTGGTCTTATAAATCATAAAAATCTAAAATTTAAGGAGTTGTTCTTATGTATAAAGTAGAGGTATTCGTAACTTATAAAGAATCAATTTTAGACCCTCAAGGTGAAGCAATTAAAGGTTCTGTTCATCGTATGGGAGTTAACCAGGTTAAAGAAATTCGTCAAGGAAAATACTTTGAATTAAAAATTGAAAAAGGACAAGAAAAAATTGAGACTTTAGTTGAGGAAATCTGTGATAAAATTTTAGCTAATCCGGTAATGGAATCTTATCGTTACACAATTACGGAGGTGGAATAGGATGAAGTTTGCAGTCATTCAATTCCCAGGCTCTAACTGTGATTTAGATGCCTTTCATGCTATCAAAGATGTCATGGGGCAAGAAGTAGAATATGTTAGTCATAAGGCTGATTCCTTAGAAGGTTTTGATGCAGTCCTAGTACCTGGCGGGTTCTCATTTGGTGATTATCTACGCTGTGGTGCGATTGCTTCTCATTCTAACGTGATGCAAGCTGTTAAAGCGTTTGCTAATGAAGGCAAATTAGTCATTGGTATCTGTAATGGGTTTCAAATATTAACAGAAGCGGGACTTCTGCCAGGTGCTTTGATTCGTAACACTTCTTTAAAATTTGTTTCAAAAAAACAGCCTCTAGAGGTTGTAAATGCAGGTTCTGCCTTTACAAATGCCTATAAAGAAGGACAGATTATTACCGTTCCAATCGCTCATGGTGAGGGGAATTATGTCGTTTCAGAAGATGAACTTAAATTATTAGAAGAAAACAACCAAATTCTTTTCCGTTATGCAGGAGAAAACCCGAATGGCTCGATTGCAAATATTGCTGGGATTTCTAATAAAGAAGGCAATGTGATGGCCATGATGCCACACCCAGAACGGGCAGTTGAAGAAATAATTAATGGTACAGATGGTATTGGAGTCTTTCAATCAATGATTAATCACTATCAAACAAAGGCGGTGCAACATGGCTAAATTAAAGGAACTTTCTCCTCAAGAAGTAGAAACAAGTAAAATTTACCGTGATTGGGGATTAAAGGATGAAGAATACTTACATATCAAAGAAGATATTTTAGGACGTCAACCAAATTTTACTGAAACAGGCCTTTATGCTGTGATGTGGTCTGAACACTGTTCTTATAAAAACTCTAAGCAAGTACTTAAGAAGTTTCCAATAGATGGTCCACAAGTTCTTCAAGGACCCGGTGAAGGAGCAGGTATTGTCGATATTGGTGACCAACAAGCTGTTGTTTTTAAGGCTGAGAGTCATAATCACCCGTCTGCTATTGAACCTTATGAAGGAGCAGCAACTGGTGTCGGCGGTATCTTAAGAGATATCTTCTCTATGGGAGCTCGTCCCATCGCATCATTGAACTCCTTACGATTTGGGGAGTTAGATAATGACCGTATGCGCTATTTATTCGAAGAAGTAGTCGCCGGAATTGCTGGATATGGAAATTCAATCGGGATTCCAACAGTAGGCGGTGAAATTGCTTTTGATGATTGTTATAAGGGAAACCCTTTAGTAAATGCGATGTCTGTAGGTCTAATTGACCATGCAGATATGCAAGTAGGTCAAGCCCAAGGAATTGGAAATTCTATTGTTTACGTAGGAGCAAAGACAGGGCGTGATGGTATTCATGGAGCAACTTTTGCTTCAGTAGAATTTGACGATGAAGTGGAATCTGAACGCTCAGCTATTCAAGTAGGAGACCCATTTATGGAAAAACTCCTGATGGAAGCCTGTTTAGAAGTTATCTACAACCATAAAGAAGCTTTAGTGGGTATTCAAGATATGGGTGCGGCTGGTTTAGTTTCTTCGTCTTCAGAAATGGCTGAAAAAGCTGGCACAGGTGTAACTTTAAACCTTGACCTAGTTCCTCAAAGAGAAACGGGCATGATTCCTTATGAAATGATGCTTTCTGAATCGCAAGAACGGATGCTTTTATGTGTCAAGCGTGGTATGGAAGAAGAAATTATCAATGTCTTTAAAGAATATGATCTAGACGCTGTAGTGATTGGTGAAGTTACTGGGGATGGTCAATACCGCTTGATGCATCAAGGTAAAGAAGTAGCTAACTTACCAGTTAATTCGCTAGGAGATGGACCGGTGTATAACAATCAAGGTCAAGTACCAGAGCGTATTCGTGAATGGGCAGATAAGGGACAATTCCAACCACAAATTGATAATGCGACCCAAACATTAAAAGATATCTTACAACAGCCAACAGTCGCTTCTAAAAAAGTAGCTTACGATACTTTCGACTCGCAAGTTCGAACCTCTACTTTAGTCTGGCCAGGCTCAGACGCAGCAGTGGTTAGAATTCGTGGCACTAAAAAAGCGATTGCTATGACTGCTGATTATAATTCACGTTACATCTATCTCAATCCGGAAATTGGTAGCCAAATGGCTGTAGCAGAAGCAGCTAGAAATATCGTAGCTTCAGGTGGAAAACCTTTAGCAATTACTGACTGTTTAAACTTTGGAAGCCCAGAAAAGCCAGAAGTCTTTTATGAATTAGATAAATCAGCTGATGGTATTGCAGCAGCCTGCCGTCAATTAGATACACCAGTTATTTCTGGTAACGTATCACTTTATAATGAGACAAATGGTCAAGCAATCTATCCTTCTCCAATGATTGGTATGGTTGGATTAATAAAAGATATCGAAAAAGTAACTACTCAATTCTTTAAAGCAGCTGGAGATGCTATTTACATGATTGGTCATACGACAGATGCCTTTAATGGATCTGAATTACAAAAAATGATGCTAGGTAAGATCGAAGGTCCTTTATTTGACTATGATTTAGCAGCTGAAAAGGCCAACCAGGAGACTGTTGCCGCGGCTATCCAAAAAGGATATCTTGCTTCTGCGCATGACCTTTCTGAAGGTGGATTAGCTGTTGCTTTAGCGGAATCAGCATTTAATACGGACTTAGGTCTAGAAGTAAAAGTGGACCTACCAGCTAGTCATTTATTCGCAGAGAACGGTTCACGCTTTATTGTTTCTGTAAGAGCTGATCAAAAAGCAGCGTTTGAAGCTGAATTTAAAGACCAATTCACTTTAATCGGTCAAGTAACCGATAAAGATCGAATTCGAATTCAAGCCAAAGACCAATTTATTGATGCCAAACGCTCAGACTTGCAACAACTATGGGAGGAAGCTATACCATGTCTTTTAAGAGGGAAGTAATCCGAGGGCAAGAAGTCGTCTCTACTGAAATCACCGATGATATATTCGATTTACCCTATGAAGAATGTGGTCTAATAGGTTTATGGAATCAAAAAGATGCCGCATTTGATGCTTACTATGGTCTACATGCCCTTCAACATCGTGGTCAAGAAGGGGCGGGAATTGCTGTCCTTAATGGCGATGAAATGCTAGCTCATCGTGACTTTGGTTTAGTGAATCAAGTTTTTAATCGCCGTCAAAAATTAGAAGAATTACCTGGAGATGCTGCCTTAGGTCATGTACGTTATGCAACTGCCGGTCTTAATGATATTAATAATATCCAACCCCTTGTCTTTCATTTCAATGATGGACCGGTTGCCATGGCTCATAACGGAAACTTAGTCAATGCTCACACTTTAAAAGTGGAACTTGAGAAAAAAGGCTCTATTTTTAATACCACTTCTGATAGTGAAGTAATTATGCATTTGATTCGTCGCTCTCAAAAAGAAAGCTTCATTGAAAAGTTAAAAGAATCTTTAAAGCAAGTGGTAGGAGGTTTTACTTATCTGTTCCTTACTGAAGAAGAATTAATTGGAGTGTGTGATCCCAATGGGTTTAGACCGTTGATTGTAGGAAGAATGCCTAATGGTGGGTATGTAATGGCTTCTGAGTCGTGCGCTTTAGACCAAATTGGTGCTTCTTATCTATTTGATGTGGAACCAGGTCAAGTGGTTTCCATTAATAATGAAGGTATCCAAAAAGAATATTATACAGAAAGCCGTCAACAAGCTATTTGCTCGATGGAGTTTATCTATTTTGCTCGACCGGATTCGAACATACATGGTATCAACGTACATACAGCTCGCAAGAATTCAGGAAAAAAACTAGCCCAAGAACAGCCGGTCGAAGCTGATATTGTAATTGGTGTTCCCAATTCATCACTTTCGGCTGCCTCAGGTTATGCAGAGGAAGCTGGTATTCCTTATGAAATGGGTCTTATTAAGAACCAGTATATTGCACGAACTTTTATCCAACCAACCCAAGAACTAAGAGAGCGGGGTGTAAGGATGAAGCTTTCAGCAGTCCGCAAAGTTGTCGAAGGAAAACGTATTGTGATGGTAGATGATTCCATCGTTCGAGGGACAACGTCTAAAAGAATTGTTGGCTTATTAAAAGCCGCAGGTGCTAAGGAAGTTCATGTACGCATTGCGTCACCCGCACTTAAACATCCTTGTTTTTACGGCATTGATATTTCGAATACGCGCGATTTAATTGCGGCCAACCATACACTAAAAGAAATTGAAAAGATTATCGATGCTGATTCATTAGCCTATCTCAGTGAAGAGGGTTTAGTTTCGGCTATTGACCTTCAATCAGATGCTCCTTATAAAGGATTATGTATGGCATACTTTAATGGAGATTATCCGACAGCTCTACATGATTTTGAAAAAGAATATCTTGCAGAATTAGAACGCATTGTTGAAGATTAATGATTAGGAGGAAATAAGTTGACGAAGGAAAATGCTTATAGTCGTGCAGGAGTAGACGTGCACGCTGGATATGAAGCGGTTAAAAGAATGAAAAAGCATGTCGAAAGAACCATACGTCCTGAAGTGTTAACTCATTTAGGTGGCTTTGGTGGAGCGTTTGATCTTTCAAAATTTTCATATCAAGAACCGGTTTTAGTAAGTGGAACAGACGGGGTCGGTACCAAATTAATGGTCGCTATTCAAGCAGGAAAATACGATACAATTGGTATCGATTGTGTAGCCATGTGCGTCAATGATGTGGTGGCTCAGGGTGCAGAACCTTTATTTTTCCTTGACTACATTGCGGTGGGTAAAAATGATCCTCAAGTAGTCGAGCAAATAGTAGCAGGGGTTGCTGAAGGTTGTGTTCAAGCAGGAGCCGCTTTAGTGGGTGGAGAAACAGCTGAAATGCCTGGTATGTATGATGAGAAAGATTTTGATGTGGCAGGATTTACTGTCGGAATAGCCGAGAAAAAAGAATTGCTTACGGGTAATCAGGTCAAGGCAGGAGATGTTCTAATTGGTTTAGCTTCATCAGGCATTCATTCCAATGGTTTCTCTTTAGTCCGTGACATCTTCTTCAATCAACATGATTATCAATTATCGGAGCCAGTTTTAGAAGGCGCTGACCAAAGCTTAGCTGAAGCTTTATTAGTTCCAACAAAAATCTATGTCAAAACGGTCATGCCATTGGTTAAAGCCGGTTTAATTAACGGAATAGCCCATATTACAGGTGGAGGGTTTGTCGAAAACTTACCACGGATGATGCAAGAGGATTTAGCTTGTGAGATTAATTTAGGCTCTTGGCCGGTACTACCAATCTTTAATCAAATGCAAGCTTTAGGAAAAATTGAATCCTTAGAAATGTATGAAATTTTTAACATGGGGATTGGTATGGTCCTAGCAGTAGATGTTGAAAAAGTAGTGGAAGTAAAACAAAGATTAGACCAACTTGGAGAAAACGCCTATGAAATTGGTCAAGTGGTTGAGAAAAGAGATAAAGAAGTTATTTTCAACTAGTAAGGAGGGGAAGGATGAAAGTTGCAGTATTTGCATCAGGGTCAGGTTCTAATTTTCAGGCTTTAGTGGAATCATGCCAGGATCGACCTGACATTGAATTTGTCTTATTATTTTCAGACTATCATCAAGCTTATGCATTGGAAAGAGCAAACAAATTGGGCATAACTACTTTAGTGGCCAGTCCAAAAGACTTTAATACTCGAGAAGACTATGAAAATTTTCTATTAATACAGATGCAGGATTATCAGATTGATTACATTCTATTAGCAGGTTACATGCGTGTCATTGGTCCACCTTTATTAGAAGCTTATCCTGATCGAATACTCAATATTCATCCTTCACTGCTTCCTGCTTTTCCTGGTCGGCACGGCATCGCTGATGCCTACCGAGCTGGGGTTAAAGAAACAGGAGTGACTGTTCATTTAGTGGACCAAGGAATCGATACAGGCAGAATTTTAGGTCAGAAGAAAGTTTTGATTGAAGAAGGCGAAAAATTAGTGGATCTTGAGGAAAAAATCCATCAAGTAGAACATCAATTATATCCTCAAGTTGTAAAAGAATTTCTTAAAGGAGTGGAGTAAATTGTCACGTGCATTAATAAGTGTTTCGGATAAAACGGGTCTGCTGCCAATGGCGAAAGCCTTAATTGCTCAAGGAGTTGAGATTATCTCAACAGGAGGGACCAAACGTTTTCTTGATGAAGCTGGACTTAAGACAACGGCTGTTGAGGAAGTGACTAATTTTCCTGAAATGATGGATGGCAGAGTGAAGACCTTGCATCCAAAAATTCACGGAGCTTTACTGGCTTTAAGAGATAATAAAGACCATCAACTAGCGGTTAAGAATCACGAAATTGAGTACATCGATTTTGTTATTGTTAATCTTTATCCATTTAAGCAAACAATCAAAAAAGCAGAAGTGACTTTAGCAGAAGCAATTGAACAGATTGATATTGGAGGACCGAGTATGATCCGTTCTGCAGCTAAAAATTATCAATCTGTCACCGTTGTTGTAGATCCAAGAGACTATGCTGTTGTCATTGAAGAATTAGAAAGTCAAGGTCAGACTAAGGCTGTTACTCGTCAACAATTGGCTCAAAAAGTGTTTGCTCACACGGCAGCTTATGATGCTTTGATTGCCAGTTATTTGGCTAATCAAATTGCTGAAGTGGAAGAAGAAGGTCAAATTGCACCAGTTGAATCACTTACCTTAACTTATGATCGGATGTATGATTTAAGATATGGTGAGAATGCTCATCAAAAAGCAGCTGTCTACCAAAAACCAATCACATCTTCTTATGCTATTACTCATGCCAAAGTTTTAAATGGTAAGCCTTTATCTTATAATAATCTACGCGATGCAGATGCCGCTATCAAAATGATCCGCGAATTTCCAGATCAAGCATGTGCAGTGGCAGTTAAACACATGAATCCTTGTGGTATAGCGGTTGCTGAAACAATAGAGATAGCTTTTAATCGATGCCGTCAAGCAGATCCAATTTCTATTTTTGGAGGCATTGTGGTTGTGAATCGGACCTTAACAATTAAATTAGCTGAAACGCTTCATTCCATGTTTCTTGATGTTATTATTGCGCCTTCTTTTGAAGAGGGAGCTTTAGAAATCCTCAAGCAAAAAGTGAATGTGCGTGTACTTCAATTAGACATGGATGACCTTTCAATGGATGCTGAAGAAATAACTTCGATAAGTGGAGGACTTTTAGTTCAAGAAGCTGATAGTTTAGTAGAAGATTCTGATCAATGGCAGCAAATGGGGACAGTTTCAACTTCTAATGAAAAAAGAGCGGCTTTATCATTTGCCTGGAGAGTGGTTAAGCATGTTAAATCAAATGCCATTGTTGTGGCTGATGGTCAGCAGACTTATGGTGTAGGTGCAGGTCAGACTAACCGTGTAGGAGCTGCTAAAATTGCTTTGGATCATGCTAAAGAATTAGGTGCCGACTTTTCTAAGATGGTATTAGCTTCAGATGCCTTTATACCAATGACAGATACAATTGAGTTAGCCCATCAATATGGTGTTCAGGCAATTGTGCAACCCGGTGGTTCCATTGGTGATAAGGAAGTAATTGCCAAAGCCGATGAATACGGCATTGCTATGTTAGCGACCAAAGTCCGTCATTTCCGTCATTAAGAGAAAGAGGTAATCATGAAATTATTAGTTATTGGTAGTGGAGGACGCGAACATGCGATTGCCTATCATTTGTTAAAAAGTCCCCTAGTCGAATCGGTTTTTTGTGCTCCTGGCAATCCAGGTATGAAAGTAGATGGCATAAATTGTGTAGACATCGCTGAGAATGCTTTTGAAGACTTAATCAATTTTGCCAAACAAGAACAAATTGATTGGACTTTTGTAGGTCCGGAAGGTCCTTTATTTGAAGGAATTGTTGACCATTTTACCCAAGCAGGTCAAATTGCTTTTGGGCCAAGTAAAGCTGCTGCTCAAATCGAAGGTTCTAAATTGTTTGCCAAAAAATTAATGCAAAAATATAAGATTCCAACTGCCCAGTATGCTAGTTTTACTGAGCAAGAGGCTGCACTCGCTTATTTGAATAACCAGTCGACTCCGATTGTAGTTAAAGTCGATGGGCCAGCTGCAGGTAAAGGAGTTACCGTTGCTTTAAGTAAAGAAGAGGCAGAGAATGCGATTAAATTAGCTTTTGAAAAAGATCCAGCAAAGCAAAGAATCGTAATTGAAGAATGTTTGCTTGGACCAGAGTTTTCAATCTTTTCAATGGTTTATAAAGGTAAAGTTTGCCACTCTTTGCCAGCTAGAGATCATAAACGTTTATTAGATGGTAATCTGGGGCCTAATACAGGCGGTATGGGAGCATTTGCCCCCGTTGAAGATATCTCAGAAGAACTATATCAAGAAACCCTTCGAACGATTGTAGAGCCTACTTTAGTGGCTATGGATAAAGAGGGGACTCCTTTTAATGGTGTTTTATATACAGGGCTAATGAACACAGCTGAAGGACCAAAAGTGATTGAGTTTAACGCACGTTTCGGTGATCCAGAAACCCAGGTCGTCTTGCCTTTATTGAAAACAGATTTTGCAGAATTGATCAATGACTTGCTGCATGGTCGTGAGACCCAAGTGGAGTGGAGGGAAGAAAAAGCATGCATGGGAGTTATCTTAGCGGCTGAAGGTTACCCACAAAATCCTACACGTGGGATTGAGTTTTCATTAAAGTCTTCTATGGATGAGACTATGAAAATCTACTATGCAGGAATTTCTTCTTACCGCCCACTTGTTTCTAGCGGGGGAAGAATTGCCATGGTTACTTGTTTAGCTGACACAAAGCAATTAGCACAAGACAAAATTTATGAGTATCTATCAAAACAAGCACTCGATCAAATTTATTACCGTAAAGACATAGGGGTCAACTTGCTTAAGCCATAGCATTCCTTTAGAATGAAAATATCGGTTTTCAATCGACTTTCATTTTAAGGATATAAATTAGGAGGTTGGCTATGGACTTTATTTCAGATATCGTCACACAATTCCGAACGGAAATTGATATTATTCAGCTATCACAAGATATTTTGATTAGCTTATTTAAAATCATTTTCTCAGTCATTCTACTTTACACTTTAAAAAAAGTTTTAATTAAAATGATTGAGAGTTACTTTCTGGGTAAAAGGTCTTCACGTATTCGCTTTGCTAAAAAAGCACGCAATCATACAATTAGTCGTTTATTGACTAACTTGGTTCAATATCTTTTTTATTTCTTTTTAGCCTATACGGTCTTAAGTATCATGGGTGTTCCAGTTGGTACTTTAGTAGCTGGGGCTGGAATTGTCAGTTTAGCCATTGGTTTGGGTGCTAAAGATTTAGTCTCAGATGTTGTTAATGGTTTCTTCATTCTCTTGGAACACCAATTTGATGTTGGGGATGCGGTAGATATTAACGGCTACAGTGGAACCGTTTATTCCATTGGTTTAAGAAATACGGTCGTCCGTGATTACAATGGAATTCATCATTTCATTCCCAACGGGAGTATTACTCAAATGTCCAATCTCTCACTCAATAGTATCCGTGTGGATATTGATTTGTTCATTTATCCTGAACAAAATATAGATCAGCTTGAAGCTCGGCTTCAAGAAATCTATTTAAAAGTGCCACAAGATGATCAGTTGATTTTACGTGCTCCAGAATTTTTAGGAGTCTTTCGTGACTCACAAGGACGTTTGATTTATAAAATAAGGATATGGTCCAAGAGTGTTGATGACATGTTAGTCGTTCAAGCTAGATACTATAAAGCTTTTATCCAAGGCTTATCTGAAGCTAAGGTGAAATTAGCCATGGGTAATCAAGAGCGAGTTCAAGTAGCATTAAATGAAGAACAGTTCATGGAAGCAGAATAAATAATAGCCAAATAAAAAGCTGACCTCATTTGAGGTTAGCTTTTTATGTATAAACCTAATATTTAAGCTTTGTTAACTGAAGCATCGTAAATACCATCGATGGCTTCTTTAATAGTTTGATTGAACTCTTCATCACTTTGACTGGCTCTTAAATCTTGTGAAAGAGCACGGGAGAATGAAGCGATGCAGTTAGGTGTTTTCTTCAAGCGGGCATTAGCTTCCTCGGTAGGATATCCACCTGATAAAGCAACGACTCTTACCATATTTGGATGGTTGGCAATTTCTTCATAGGTAGAAGGCTTAGTAGGGATAGTAATTTTAAGCATCACTAATTCATTTTCTTCCAATTTGTTTAAGTGAGCCAGAATCTCTTCAGCTAATTTTGCTTCGATCTTTTCTTTATCTTCTGCATGAATATTTACTTCAGGTTCGATAATTGGAACGAGTCCTGCAGCAATAATTTGTTTAGCAATTTCAAATTGTTGATCAACAACTGCTTTAATTCCGACTTCAGAATATGAATTAATAGTAGAACGCATTTTTGTTCCAAAAATATGACGCTCATTAGCTCTTTCTAACAATTCATCAAGAAGGGTGATAGGTTTCATTAGTTGAACACCATCTGCTTCTTCCATGAGTCCTAAGTCCACTTTAAGGAAAGGAACTACTTTTTTCTCTTCCCAAAGATAGTCAGCTGTTTTTTTGCCTTCAACTTCACGATCGATTGTTTGTTCAAATAAAATAGCGCCTAAGATTTTTTCGTTGCTAAAAGAAGGGGCAGTCATGATACGTCTACGCATTTCATGAACTTTATCAAACATTTCATCTTCATTTGAATATTGGTCCTCGTTTACTCCGTATGCCTTTAAAGCTTTTGGTGTGGATCCACCAGATTGATCAAGCGCAGCGATAAAACCTTTGCCGTTTTTAATTTGTTCAAATTGTTGTGAATTCATTCCATTACTCCTTTACGTTTACTATGCTTATGATAGCTTTAAATCTTAAAATATGCAATCTATTTCATTTTAATCAATAAGGTAAGTGCCTTCTTCAGTCACCACCAGGTCAACTTGTTTGTCATGGTCTTCTGTAGGAATGTCATCGTATTGTAATTGGGCATAATAAGGTAGAACTAAATAGGCATTTTTAGCTCTAAGTAAGTAACGATCATAGTAGCCTCCGCCATAACCAAGGCGCTCGCCACGGTTATTGCAAGTTACGCATGGCATAATGATAAGGTCGATGTCTTCTGGTTCAAGTCTTTGACTGATTTTTTCTGGCTCTAAGATTCCAAAAGCGGATCTTTCTAGAGGAGAATTTTCTTTATATACTAAGGCTTCCATGACACGACCAGGGAAAACTCGAGGAATACCCACTGTTTTTCCGTCTTTCCATGCTCTTTGAATGATGGGATGAGTGTTCATTTCTTCATCAGTAGAATAATAAACCATCATTTTTTTTGCTTTTTTATATTCATCCAGTTGGAAAAGCTGTTGATAAATTTTTTCTTCGGCAAAGCGACGATATTCACTTGAAAGTTGGGCTCTTTTTGCAAAAATTTCTTTTCTTAATTCTGTCTTACTCTTCATTTTGAACCTCCTAATAAAATACTTATTATAATTATACCATTAGTTTATAAAAGATAAATCAACTGCTTTCTACTTGTATACTTTTAAATTACAATGATAATAAAAGAAAGAGGTGTTTTTATGTATCAATTAGCTGATTTAAAAGAAATCGCAGCCGATTGGACAGCTTGTTTAGACAAGGTAGAACAATCGCTTGTCCTGAATCAATTAAACAATTATTTAAACCAGGAAGAGGCTGTCATATATCCACCAGCAGTAGAAGTTTTTAAAGCTTTAGAGCTGTGTCCATATTTTGATACTAAGGTAGTTATTATTGGACAAGATCCTTACCATGGTCCTAATCAAGCCAACGGCTTGGCTTTTTCAGTGAATGAGGACCAGTCAGTGCCTCCTTCTTTGAAAAATATTTTTAAAGAATTATCAGATGATCTCAAAGTCCCTATCCGAAAAGAAACAGACCTGTCAGACTGGGCGAGACAAGGAGTGCTGTTATTAAATCGCGTGTTAACCGTCAGAGCAGGTGAAGCGAACTCTCACCAAGGAATCGGATGGGAATTCGTCACCAACCAAATCATTCAATGCCTTAATCATCATCCAAACTCTCTTATATTTATTCTCTGGGGTAAAAAAGCACAATCACTTGAAAAGTTGATAGATCGTTCCAAGCATCGAGTGATCAAGTCCAGTCACCCGAGCCCCCTAGCAGCCTATCGTGGTTTTTTTGGATCCAAGCCTTTTTCGAAAACCAATTCCTTTTTAATTGAAAAAGGCTATCAGCCTATCAAGTGGACACCTTAGTTAAAACTATAACTAGGTGAAAAAAGTAAGCGTAATCCAAGCAATCAAATTATTGATAAAATGAAAACTCATGGATGCCGCTACATTGGCTTGATACTTCCAATAAAAATAAGTGAGACCTAAAGTCAACGGAAGATAGATGACAGCATCTGCTAAAGTAGCCATGTGCGCTCCTGTAAATAGTAAAATCGATAAGATTGTCATTGACCATTTGAACGATTTGCCTTTGTGGACTGAGGGACCGATGATGGCTTGACGAAAGATTAGTTCTTCCACAAAAGGAGCAAAAATAACTAACATAAAGAAAGTAAAATAACTAGGAACGTTCCCAATTAAATCTTGGATGGCTTGTTGATTAGCCCCCATACCCTCCAAGTCTATATAAGGCTCAATTAGACTAAGTAGGATAATACGTACAATGCCAATAATTAAGAAGCAAAGGATAGTTTTACCTAAAAGACTCTTCCAACTAGTTTGCTGGAGTAATCGCTGCCATTGATCCATTGTATATTTTCCATACAAGTACCAAGCAACAAAGCAAATAATTAGCATACTGACTAGTAAAACCCATGGTATCGACTCTTCTGCCACACCTAAGGCAAGAGCAATAGCGGGGCTGATAAGATAGAAAAGGATATAAGTAAAAAGTAATTTCCAAGCTCTATTTTTCATAATAACCTCCTAAAATTTTGATAATATTATTATATCTTATCCTACTAAAAAGACTAGTCTATCTAATGCTGAATGATTTTGATATTTTTCAAGATAAGTTGCTTGTATGCTATAATAAGTTGATTGTAAAAAAGGGGTAGAGACTATGAAAGAACTAAGTATACAAAATCTATCAAAATCATATGGTGTGAAGCAATTGATCGACCAAGTCGATTTTTCAATCCGAACAGGTGATCGAGTGGGGCTTATTGGACCGAATGGAACTGGAAAATCTTCTTTTTTAAGAGTAATTGCAGGAATCGATAGTTATGATAATGGTCAAATTAAAGCCCCTAATCAATACGAAATTGCCTATCTGGAGCAAAACCCTCGTTTAGATCCAGATAAAACCATCCTAGAAACGGTTTATGATTCAAAAGCAGCGGATATTCAATTGTTATTAACTTATGAAAAATGTCGCATGGAGTTAGAGGCTGACCCAACCAATCATTTCTTACAAGATCAATTCACCAAATTATCAGATGAAATGACCTTGAAATCTGCTTGGGAAGTTGAGATATCGGCTAAGTCTATTCTGACCCAATTAAAAATCTATAATCTAAATAAAAAGGTTGGAGAATGTTCAGGGGGCCAGCAAAAACGGATTGGAATCGCTCAAGTCTTAATTGCTGAACCGGATCTTTTAATTTTAGATGAGCCGACCAATCATTTAGACGTAGAGTCAATCCAATGGTTGGAAAAATATTTAGCTTCTTACAAAGGTGCTTTATTACTAGTCACTCATGATCGCTACTTCTTAGAACGCTCAGTCAATAAAATTATTGAATTACAATATGGACGCATTACTGAGTTTGAAGGCAATTATCAGACTTATTTAACTAAAAAGGCTGAATTGATCGAAATGCAAGCCAAACAAGCCCAAAAACAAGATCGGCTCTACTTACAAGAACTCGCCTGGATGCGTCAAGGCGCTCAGGCCAGATCAACCAAACAACAAGCTAGAATTGATCGCTTTAACCAATTGAAGGATTCGATCGGCCTAAGAGACCAATCTCAAGATGCTATTGATTTTAATTTTTCACAACAGCGGATGGGTAATCAAATTATTGAATTAGAAGACCTTACAGTCGAAATTGCTGATAAGATTATCATTAACGGTCTAACTAAGACATTTGTTAAGGGTGATCGTTTGGGAGTTGTGGGTCCTAACGGAGTGGGGAAATCAACTTTCTTAAACTGCTTGGCAGGCTTGCATCCACTTAAAAAGGGTATATGTCGGTTAGGACAAACAGTCAATATCGCTTATTATCGTCAATTAGATGAAGATTTGCCACAAGCTATGCGTATCTTAAGCTATTTAACCCAAGTAGCGGATCAGTTCAAACGTCCAGACGGTTCAAGAGTTTCGGCTGCGCAAATGTTAGAGCGTTTCAATTTTCCCAAAGAGAGTCATGGTTCACTGATACAGTCACTTTCTGGTGGAGAAAAAAGAAGACTTTACTTATTAACCCTCTTAATCCAAGAACCCAATGTTCTTTTATTGGATGAGCCAACCAATGACTTAGATATTGAGACTTTAAATACTTTAGAAGACTATATAGAATCTTTTGAAGGCGTAGTGATTATTGTTTCTCATGATCGTTATTTTTTAGATAAGACAGTCGATCAATTACTGGTCTTAAAAGGAGAAGGGAAGTTTGACTTATACTGGGGAAGCTTTTCAGAATACTTAGAAACTAAGGATAATCATATTGAGAATGAAGCAAAACCAAGTAAGCAAGCCAACAAAGAAAACGCTCAAAAGTCTCAATTAAATAAAAAAAAGCGAATGACCTATCATGAAAAACAAGAATGGCAAGGTCTTGAAGAACGGATAGTCGAGTTAGAAAGCCAAATAGAGCAAAAGCAAAAACTGATGGAAGAACATTCAGAAGATGCTGGTAAGCTAATGGATCTTCATACTGAAATTGAGTTTCTAGAAGCTAACTTACTAGAACTTTATGAACGCTATGACTATTTAAGTGATTTGGACCAATAGGAGGTAGACGGATGAAACAATATCAAGAACTGATCAGTCATATTCTAGACCATGGTGACAAAAAGACCGATCGCACAGGAACTGGTACGCTATCAACTTTCGGTTATCAAATGCGATTTGATCTCAGTAAAGACTTTCCTCTTTTGACTACTAAACGGGTGCCTTTTGGTCTAGTTAAATCGGAATTAATTTGGTTTTTAAAGGGGGATACCAATATTAAATATTTATTAATCCATAACAATCATATTTGGGATGAATGGGCCTTTGAAAACTATACGCAATCAGCTGACTACAAAGGAGTGGACATGACTGATTTTGGTCGACGTATCCTAGAAGATAAAGAATTTGCAGAAAACTACCAGATGGAGATGTCTAGTTTTCAAGCTAATATTATAGCTAGCAATCAGTTTGCGGCTAAGCATGGTGACTTAGGTCCTATCTATGGCAAACAATGGCGATCTTGGGAGGCGAATGGTGAAACCATTGATCAAATTCAGCAGGTCATTGAATCTCTTAAAGATAATCCAGATTCTAGAAGGCATATCGTAACGGCATGGAACCCTGCAGCTATTGATAAAGCGGTCTTACCACCCTGTCATTGCTTCTTTCAATTCTATGTTAGTAAAGGCCGTTTATCCTGTCAGCTTTATCAACGCTCAGCAGATGTGTTCTTAGGCGTTCCTTTTAATATTGCTTCTTATGCTTTATTAACCCATTTAATCGCCAAAGAAACTCATTTACAGCCGGGTGAATTTGTTCATGTTTTAGGGGATGCCCATTTGTATTTAACCCATTTAAAGGCAGCACGGACTCTTTTAGAGCGTTCTCCACGTTCGCTTCCCCAGCTTAACATTTCAGATTTTCAATCCATCGATCAATTGAATTTGAATCAGATTCAGATTGAAAACTACCATCCACATCCAACAATTAAAGCAGCTATCTCAGTTTAGTAAATAGGAGGAGAAATGATGATTACATATGTTTATGCCCAAGATTTAAAAGGCGCAATTGGTTATCAAAAGGACTTACCATGGCATTTACCTAACGACCTCAATTTTTTTAAAGAAGTTACCATGGGACATACTATGTTGATGGGGAGAACGACTTTCGAATCAATGGACCGTAGAGTTTTACCAGGTCGCAAGACGGTTGTATTAACCAGTCAAGAAGATTATGGTCAAGATATTGCACAGCTGAACTTGGTACATAGTGTAGAAGATGTCTTAGAGCTAGCAAAAGATCAAGAATTAATGGTTATTGGAGGAGCAGGTGTTTTCAAAACTTTGATGGACCACGTCGATAAGATTGTGCGTACCGTCATCGAAGGAGAGTTTCCTGCAGATACCTATATGGCGGATATTGATCAAGAAAAGTTCCGTTTGGATAAGCTGGTTGAAGTTCCTGCAGATGCAGATAATGAATACCCTCATCGTTTTGAGTGGTGGGTGAGAAAATAAATGACTGATTTTACCACTTTTAAAGCAATTGGCTGCATTGGTTGTGGCAATATGGGATCAGCGATTATAAAGTCTCTTTCGACTAACTTTTCCAATTTAGCCTTTTACTTATATGATAAAGACAATTATAAAAGTCAAAGCTTGGCTAAGGACTGTGGTGAGAGTGTTGAAGCAGTAAATAGTCTTGAAAAACTTTTAGCTTCTGCTCAAATCATTTTTATCGGAGTCAAACCGAAAGACTTAAATATCTTGTTGGACTCCCTTAATTCTATTGAATTACTTGATTCTAAATTATGGATATCGATGGTAGTGGGTAGGTCATTAAGTAGTATTCAAGAGCTACTTCCTCAAGGGCATCACCTTATCCGCATAATGCCTAATACCCCTGTTGCCATCGGACAAGGTTATGTTTCTTATTGTTACCAGAAAGAAAATTTCAATGACCAAGTAATTAATGAATTTAAGAACTTATTACAACCCTTGGGACATCTTCAGTTGATCGAAGAAAGCTTATTTGATGTTGCTTCTGCTATTGCAGGATCAGGTCCTGCCTTTATCTACCAGTTGATTGAAGCTATCAGTGATGCCGGCGTTTATTATGGCTTGAACCGTCAGCAAGCCATCGATATGGCGGCTAAAACAGTGGCTGGTGCCGGTCAGATGGTCCTGGAAAGTCATCAACATCCTGCTCAATTAAAAGACGCTGTGACCAGTCCTAAGGGTACGACCATTGCCGGTGTTAGAAGTTTAGAAGCGAATGGATTTCGATCGGCTATATTTGAAGCTGTTTCAGCAACCGTAGAGAGAACATAAGAATAAATCCATCTCCTATTCTTTTTAGAATGAGAGATGGATTTTATTGATTGAAGTTTATAGGTATTGAAAAATTGAGTAAAACATTAAACCTGCTCCTAAAATAACAAAGAGGTGCCAAACAACGTGCATCCAGCGATTAGATTTCATAGAATAAAATATCGTACCAAGAGAATAGGCGATCCCACCTAGAGCCAGATAAATTATTCCCCAAAGGTCTATTGATTTAAAGAGGGGATAAATAATTAATAGGCATAGCCATCCTAATGCTAAATAAAGATAGGTCGATAACTTTGGAAAACAGTCGATAGCAAAGACTTCAAATACAATCCCTGCTATTGCCAACATCCAGATGAGAGCAAGAAAGAGATAAGCCAAGTGATTATTAAGAGCTATCATGAGATAGGGAGTATAAGTTCCGGCAATTAATAAATAGATCGCTGAATGGTCCAGTTTTTGTAAAACACGTCGATATTTACTGTGGGAAAAAGAATGGTAGAGGGTTGAATTAGTAAAAAGGGCCACCAAAGAAAAGCCATAAACGATATAGGCAATCATATCGATGCTGGATCTTTGAGCTAATCCTTTTTTAATGAGTATATAAGTCCCAAGCAAAGATAAAGCAGCAGCGATTCCATGAGTGATAGCATTCCAAGTTTCGACTTGTTTGAATGAATGACTACTTCTAGATGGTGTCATTGTCGGATTGGACGAAGATGAATTAAACATTTAATCGGCTCCTTCTTTTATACTAATTCAATTATACTTAAGTTAGGGTTTAGATGAAAGAAAAGTCGGTTTATGGAATAATTGATTTATTTATTAGGATTACAAATGCTA
The DNA here is from genome assembly GCF_050409565.1 of Facklamia sp. P12955. NCBI lineage: Bacteria > Bacillati > Bacillota > Bacilli > Lactobacillales > Aerococcaceae > Facklamia > Facklamia sp. P12955. Next base: position 40,880 of record NZ_JBNUPF010000012.1, on the reverse strand, counting down.
TAATAAAAATAATTCCACGAAACCCAGAGTATTTAACTTTATCAAAGAATGATCTTTAAAGAATAGGAGGTCTAGGATGGGACCTAGTTTTTATGAATTTATAATGCGATATGCTGATGAAGCTGCCAATGATCCCATGAGTCGCTTAGCCAATGCAGTCAGTAACGACATTGCTTTTCCCAAGCAAAGTCATGATTTTCAAGAAATATCTGATTATTTAGAAAAAAATAGTCACTATTCAAGACTATTAAGTATTTTTGATGATGCCTGGCACCAATATCAATATGCAATTTAAAGGAGAGATTTGATGAGTACACATATTCAAGCCCACTATGGGCAAATAGCCCCGATAGTTCTGTTTCCCGGTGATCCCTTAAGAGCAAAATATATTGCTGACCAATTTTTAGAAAATGTTATTCAATATAACGAAGTGCGCAATATGTTTGGCTACACAGGAGATTACCACGGTATAAAAGTATCGGTTCAAGGATCTGGAATGGGGATGCCATCAGCTATGATCTATGCAGAGGAACTTTACCGTGACTATGATGTGCAAACAATTATTCGGGTAGGATCTGCCGGTGGTATGCAAGAAAATGTTAAAGTTAGAGACATAGTCTTAGCCCAAGGAGCTACAACCGATTCTTCAGCTTTAAGTAATATTTTTAAAGGACAAGTTTCCTATGCTGCACTTGCTGATTTTCAAAGTCTTGATCACGCTTATCATTTGGCACAAACAAAAGTAGGAGACCGGGTTCATGTAGGGAATGTACTTTCTAGCGATCGTTTTTATAATGATGAGTTAGATAAAGAAAAATTAGCTCAATATGGTGTTCTAGCAGTTGAAATGGAAGCAGCCGGACTTTATGCCGTGGCAGCAAAATATCAGCGCAGAGCTTTAGCTATTTGTACGATTTCTGACCATCTATTAACTGGTGAAGAGACAACCGCTCAAGAGCGTGAACAAACCTTTACAGACATGATGGAAATAGCTTTAGAAACAGCTTTAAAATTGGATTAAACAATAGAAAGAAGGGAGATGAAATGATTTTTAAATGCAAATTTATCAAGAAGCAAAAAAACAACCTTCTTCAGTGGACTCCAGATAAATGGCTTTGCCTTTTTTTAATCTTTTCGCTTTTTGCTTTGGTTATGAATTATAAAGCGCTTCCGATTTCAGCTATGGGAAAGCTATTTGGCAGTCCTTCAGTTGAAAAAGAAGATCAATTAACCAAAGAAGATTTAGCGATTATCCAAGAAGTTTATAATTCTTTACAAATCAATTATATTGAGGAATTAGATAAAGAAAAGCTTTTAGAAGGAGCTCTAAAAGGCATGGTGGATGCGGTGGATGATCCCTATTCTGAATTTTTAAACCCTACTGAAATAACGCCTTTTGATGATTCTCTGGAAGGATCCTTCACCGGTATAGGGGTTCAATTTATGTTAAAAGATAGTTTGCCTACGGTTATAGCTCCGATTGACGGAACTCCCGCTGCAAAAGCAGGTATCAAAGCCAATGATATTATTCTAAAAGCCGATGATGTGGATCTTCAGGGATTAGACACCAGTGAAATCGTGCAAAAGATTCGTGGACCCTTGGGGTCTGAGATCACTTTAACGATCAAGAGAGGTCAATCAACCTTTGAAGTAACTATGATTCGAGAAGAAATTCCTCTTACTACGGTCGACTATGAACAAGATGATGAATATGACCAAGTGGGAGTCGTTAAAGTGAGCCAATTTGCTTCATCAACTTATGAGGAAATGGTATCGGCCGTTAAAGACTTACGGTCAAAAGGTGTCGATCGCTTTATTTTTGATTTCCGCTATAATCCTGGAGGAATGTTGGAAACAGCTTTACAAGTTAGTAATATGTTCTTAGATGATGATCAAGTCATTATGCAAACAGATGATCGTCTGAGTGAGCCGTTTGAGTATGTGGCTTCTGACGAGCGCTATGGTGATTTTCAAATTACAGAGCCTTATGTATTATTAATCGATGAAGGCTCGGCTTCAGCTAGTGAAATATTAGCTGCTGCCATTAAAGAAAATACGGATGCCCCTGTGATCGGGGTGACTTCTTTCGGAAAAGGGACGGTTCAAAGAATGATTTCAGAATCCTCATATGGGGAATTAAAATTAACCGTAGCAAAATGGCTTACACCTAGTGGGGGGTGGATTCATGAGAAAGGAATCGAACCTGATCAAGTGGTAAAAGCACCAGAAGTCGCTAATACGATTGTGTTAAATCAAGAAGAAGATTTAAAAATAGGCGATGCTTCCGAATACGTTCAATCAGCTAGTTTAATGTTACAAGCATTGGGTTATCAAGAGGAAAAAACGGCTTATTTTAGTCCTGAAATGGAAGAAGCTGTAAGGAACTTTCAAAAGGACTTTAAGCTAGAAGTAAACGGTGTTATTGACTCAGCAACCAGTGACAAATTGGTTGAAGAAACGCGAGCTTATTTAGAAGCAGAAGACCCACAATATCAAGCAGCTATCGAGGCCTTATTAGGAGAATAAGATGGGGAAATTTTTTAAAACAATTCTAATAGAGTTCGTAAATATCATTTTTGTGATTCTTGCTGCTTTGTTTCTCTTTTTAGCTGTACGTAACTATCTTGCACAGCCCTTTCAAGTTGAAGGTAAATCAATGAATCCCACTCTTTATCAAGCAGACCATTTGATAATGTGGAAACAATTTGATTTAGACCGTTTTGACATTGTTGTCTTTCCTGATCCTATGGGTTCTGGCAGAACCTATGTGAAGCGTTTAATTGGCCTTCCAGGAGATTCGATTGTAGTAAGAGAAGATCAGTTATTCATCAATGATCAGTTGATTGAAGAACCTTATTTGGAGCCGGCTAAATCTAATATGGAGACAAATTATACTGAAGACTTCACTCTGTGGGAAATAACAGGTGATTCGCTTATTCCAGAAGGTAAAGTTTTTGTGATGGGTGATAACCGACCTGGTTCGGGAGACAGTCGCCAATTTGGTTATGTCGATATTGATGAAATTGAAGGAGAAGCTAACTTTATTTATTATCCTCTTGATCGAATAGGAAAAGTAGGTAAACTGCAAGCTATAGAATAAAGAGTCTATTAAAAAGGAGGGATAAATTGAATCAGATTCAGTGGTTTCCAGGCCATATGGCAAAGGCTAAAAGGGAAGCAAAGGAAAAACTTAATTTAGTGGATTTAGTAATTGAATTGACAGATGCTCGCATACCTGAATCCAGCCGTAATCCTGTGATTACAGAAATTATTAATCAGAAACCTTCAATTCTGGCTTTAAATAAAGCAGATTTAGCTGACCCCAATTTAACTAAACATTGGATTCAACACTATCAAGAACAAGGTCAAATTGCTTTAGCAATTGATGCTCAGCATCAATTGGGTTTGAATGAACTTAAGAAGGCCTGCAAAGACTTAATGGTAGATTTTTTTGCCAAACAAAAAGCTAAAGGGGTAAAACCTAGAGCGATTCGTCTGATGATTTTAGGCATCCCCAATGTCGGCAAGTCAACGCTCATTAACCGCTTTGTCGGAAAAAATCAAGCACAAACTGGCAATAAACCAGGGGTTACTAAAGCGCAGCGGTGGCTAAAAATTGGGAAAGAGTTTGAATTACTAGATACGCCTGGTATCTTATGGCCTAAGTTTGAAGATCCCTTGACGGGTTATCACTTAGCCTTAACTGGAGCCATTAAAGACCAATTAGTCGAAATGCAGGAGCTATCTTTAGTGTTGATCGGTCATTTAGAACAATTTTACCCTGGTTTATTAAAAGAATTTTATCATTTAGAAGACTATCATCAAGAGATGGCTGCGGCTGAAATTTTAACTAGTTTGACACAGACATTAAAACTGGATCAAGACTATACCCAAGCAGCTGAGCGATTAATATTTGATTTTCGTCAACATAAACTGGGTTCGATTACACTCGATCGTCCGATTGAGAGGGTTAACATTGAAACAAACCATTAAAGAAATCAAAGCGCAGCTAAAAACAATTGAAGACCTTGAAGATGTTTACCTCAATCAATTAAAAGAAGATCCTAGAAAAGGAGTTCAAGAGCTAGTAAGACGTCATAAAAGAGTGTTAATTGCTTATAACCAACGTTATCAAGCTTATCAAAAACGCCTAGACTTTGATCGCCAATTATTGGATGCTAACCAGTCTTTTGTGCTTGCAGGAGTTGATGAAGTGGGGAGAGGTCCGATAGCTGGTCCAGTAGTAGCAGCGGCAGTTATTTTACCTCAAGATACCAGTGATTGGGTGGACGTCAATGATTCGAAAACCTTAACGCATCAAAAGCGTTCAGACTTAGCTGAAATGATAAAACAACAAGCTAAAGCTTATGCCATCACAAGCGTATCTCCTCAAGCGATTGATCGCATTAATATTTATGAGGCCAGTCGTATGGCCATGAAAGAAGCTGTTCTAAAGCTCAACAAAGCAGTGGATTTTGTTGTCGTAGACGCCATGAAATTAGATTTACAGATTCAACAAAAAGCAGTGGTGAAAGGTGATCAACGCTCACTTTCCATAGCTGCTGCTTCTATTATTGCCAAGGTCCATCGTGACCAGCTGATGGTGGATTATGCAAGATGGTATCCAGAATATGGTTTTGACCAGCACATGGGCTATCCAACTAAGAAACATCTGGTTGCGTTAGAACAATACGGCTACACGGCTATTCATAGACAATCCTTTAGTCCTGTTCAAAAAATTAATAAATTCTATGGTTCGTAAGTTGGCCAAAATTTTAAAGAGCAAGTATTGAAAAATATTTGCTCTTTTGTATGTCTTAAAGCTTTTAATGAGGATCGCAGAGCACTTATGGCCTAATTACTTTGTATCTTAAGGGTAAAAGCTTAAGGAGTGTAGGCCATGATAAAAAGAGAGTTAATCTATTTACAGATGAAAGGCGTTAAATACCGTCATTTGTGGCATTATTTTAAAGTTAGACAAAATCTCTCTCGTCAAGCAAGTGTTCATTATTTACTTATTAATAACATGTGGTCATTTAAGGAAGAGGCACTCTTCAAGGATTGGGAAAGTTGTCAAGAGATTCTAACTAATTTAGAAAAGCAAGCGATTCTCTTTGGTGAAAAATCCTATCCCTATCGCTGGCTTCAGCTTCCCCAACCACCTATTTTGTTTTTTTATAGAGGAGATCTTAACCTTTTAAATCGACCTTTAGTTGCGATTGTTGGATCTAGAAAACTATCGGCTTATGGAAAAAAAAGCGCACAAAAAATTAGCAAGGCACTAACTAAAGCGAGCTTTGTGATTGTTTCAGGTTTGGCTAAAGGAGCGGATTTTATTTCGCATAAGGCTTGTATGAGTGAAAAAGAAGGGAGAACCATCGCTATTGTTGCCAATGGCTTTGAGCATTATTATCCCAAAGAACATCATCAGCTCCAAGAACAAATAGCAAGCAGTCATTTGTTATTAAGTGAGTACCTACCCCATCAAGCTATTCGAAAGTATCAATTTATTGCAAGAAATCGTTTGGTGGCTGGACTATGCCCCGTAGTGATTGTCATTCAAGCAGCCAAGAAATCGGGCTCATTAATTACTGCTAATTATGCCTTGGAATATAATAGTCAAATTTATGCTTTACCTGGACCCATCGATGACCCGCAATCTTATGGATGCAATCACTTAATACAAGCAGGGGCAAGACCGATTGTCGATTTGGACCAATTAATAGAAGAGATAGCTCTAGATTATCAACGGCAAAAGATAAAATAAAGAGTATTCATTGACATAATTGAAAGTTTAGCATAAGATTGTTACGATTTTGCATGTGAGCAAAGGAATAAGAAAGGGAGTGATTGTTACTTGGCCTATAAATATCTCGTAATAGTCGAATCACCAACCAAAGCCAAAACCATTGATAAATATTTAGGCAAAAATTATAAAGTCGTTGCTTCAAAAGGTCATCTCAGAGATCTACCGAAATCACGAATGGGCATTGACTTAGAAAATAATTTTGAACCGCATTATATTTCAATTAGGGGCAGAGGCGATACCATTAAGGAGCTTAGAAAATTAGCCAATAAGGCTGAAAAAGTCTATTTAGCAAGTGACCCGGACCGTGAAGGAGAAGCAATTGCTTGGCATCTTTCCTATCTATTAAAATTAGATCCGCAAGCGGCTAACCGTGTAGTATTTAATGAGATTACTAAAGAATCGGTTAAAGAAGCATTTAAGCAACCACGACAAATCGATCAAGACTTAGTGGATTCTCAACAAGCAAGAAGAATTTTAGACCGAATAGTGGGTTATTCTATCTCACCTTTATTATGGAAGAAGATTAAAGGTGGTTTATCAGCAGGGCGTGTTCAATCGACCACTTTAAAACTAATTATTGACCGTGAAAAGAAAATCCGCCAATTTAAACCAGAAGAATATTGGAAAATTCCAGCGAACTTTAAAAAAGGACGGTCGAAATTTGAAGCAGAATTCTATGGACTAGACGGTAAAAAAACTGAGCTCAAGAATAAAGAGCAAGTTGATCAAGTTATGAAACGTCTTGACCTTAAAGGTGAATTTAATATTCAATCAATTACTGAAAAAGAACGTTTTCGTAAGCCCAATGCACCGTTTACTACCTCTACCTTGCAGCAAGATGCTGCCAATCGTTTGAATTTCCGTACCGGCAAAACCATGATGATTGCTCAGCAGCTTTATGAAGGCATATCTATTCGTCGTAACACCATCGGCTTGATTACTTATATGCGTACCGATTCGACTCGAATTTCACCAACAGCCAAAAAGATGGCAGGAGATTTTATTAAAGATACCTATGGTGAGCAGTATTTGGGAGCAGGACATAAGGTGAATAATAAAGCAGGGGCTCAGGATGCTCATGAAGCTATACGTCCCTCAAATGTCAGTTTAACACCCGAATCGATTAAAGATTCATTAACTAAGGACCAATTCCGTCTCTATGCTTTAATATGGGCACGCTTTGTGGCTTCACAAATGTCAAATGCCGTCTATGATACAATTAAAGCGGATATCATTCAAAATGATGTTCTCTTTCGTGCGAATGGTTCACGCATTAAATTTGAAGGCTTCTTGAAAGTTTATCCAAGTAAATCAGATAAAGATAACTATCTGCCAGCTTTGAAAGAAGGAGATGCAGTTACAGCTGAAAAGATTGATCCAAGTCAGCATTTTACTCAACCACCAGCACGCTATAATGAAGCCAGCCTAGTTAAAATGCTTGAAGAGTTGGGGATTGGGCGACCTTCCACTTACGCACCAACCTTAGAAACCTTGCGTAAACGCTACTATGTTAAAATGGAAGCTAAACGTTTTACGCCGACAGAACTAGGAGAAATTGTCAATGACATGATGGAAATTTACTTTCCAGATATTGTTGATTCTGAATTTACAGCTGGGATGGAAAATAAACTTGACCAAATCGAGGAAAATAAAGTAGAATGGCAGAAAGTTCTGAATGACTTTTATCAGATTTTCGCTAAAGATTTAGACAAGGCAGAAGAAGAGATGGAAAAAATTGAGATAAAAAATGAACCAGCTGGTTTTGACTGCCCAGAGTGTGGCAATCCAATGGTCATCAAAATTGGTCGCTATGGTAAGTTTTATGCCTGCTCCAATTTTCCAGAATGCCGTCATACTGAAGCCATCGTCAAAGAAATTGGTGTAAAATGTCCTACATGCAAAGAGGGCGAAATTATCGAAAGAAAATCGAAGAAGAACCGAATATTTTATGGGTGTTCAAGATATCCAGAATGTGAATTCGTTTCTTGGGACAAACCAATCGGTCGTAATTGTCCAAAATGTAATGAGTATCTTATCGAAAAGAAATCTCGTAAAGGCAAGCAAGTTCAATGTTCTTCTTGTGATTATACTGAAGCCATAGAAAGCTAAGCGAATTTTAAAAAAACTTCTTTAATTCAATCAATTTAGCTAAAACCGAATGCTTCACAGTTTTGTGAGTGTTCGGTTTTTTATCTATTTAGCAATATTAACTGAACTATAAAATTTACTTTTAGCCTGCATTTTGAATATGGCGCTTAATTGGCTATGAATTCAAAGAAAAGGTATAATAAAAAAAGAGGAAATTGAGGTGATAAATGATGCAGGATAAGATTATTAATTTTTTGAATTATTTATTGAACGAACGTCGTTATTCTCAACATACAGTCATCGCCTACCAAAGAGATCTGAACCAATTCTGGCTTTTTATTAAAAGTTCAGGAGAAGTTAGCTTAGAGCAAATTTCCTATCAAGATTTAAGGCTTTATTTAGCCTATCTAAACGAACGCTCGCTTAATCCCAAAACGATTGCCAGAAAATTATCCTCTTTACGTTCTTTTTTTAATTATTGTTTGCGTCGGCATTGGATTGACCAAGATCCAATGGAGTTAATTACTTATAAAGCAAAAGAGACTCATTTACCCTCTTTTTTCTATGAAAATGAAATTGAAAGTCTCATTAAAGTAGCTAAAACTAGTCTTTTAGATTATCCCAAGCGAAACCTCGCCATCCTTGAATTGATGTATGCAACGGGTATCCGCGTTTCAGAATGCTGTCAGATAAGACTAGACCAACTTGATTTTTCCTTGCAAATTCTACGTGTGTTCGGCAAGGGGAATAAGGAACGAATTGTCCCTTTTGGAGATCCAGCTATGCGAGCTTTAAAAGATTATATTGAAACGGAGCGTAAAGAGTTATTAAGTAAATGGTCCATGCAGAATCAAAGAAATAATGATATATTATTCTTATCGGAAAAAGGGAAAGCAATTAACCCTGATCAAGTGCGCCATATTTTGCAAAAAATAGTAGAAGAAAGTCAGCTTAATTTAAAGATTAATCCCCATAAATTGAGACATTCTTATGCGACCCATCTATTAAATCGTGGGGCAGATTTACGTTCCGTCCAAGAACTCCTAGGCCATGAGAATTTATCTTCTACACAAATATATACCCATATAACCGGCGATAAAATGCGATCAGAATACTTAAAAGCTCATCCGAGAGCTCGTAGAAAGAAGCAGGAGGAAGAATAAATGACAACAATATGTGCAGTTAAAAAAGATAATAAATTAGCAATGGCGGGAGATGGTCAAGTCACAATGGGAGAAACGGTCATTATGAAAGGTGGTGCCCGCAAGCTTCGTAGAATTTTTAACGATCAAGTGGTTATTGGATTTGCCGGAGGAGTTGCTGATGCTATTACCTTGTCAGAAATGTTTGAAACGAAGTTACAAGCCCATCAAGGCCAATTAACTCGAGCAGCTGTAGAAGTAGCCAAACAATGGCGGACAGATCGCTCTTTACAAAAGTTAGAAGCCCTTTTAATCGTTATGAATAAAGAAAGTCTCTTATTAGTATCCGGCACGGGAGAAGTTATCGAACCGGATGACGGTATTTTAACCATCGGTTCGGGGGGCAATTATGCCTTGGCAGCAGCTAGAGCCATGCTTAGAACAAGTGAGCAATTAAGTGCAAAAGAGATCGTTTCTCAAGCCCTAGAAATTGCTGCTGAAATTGATGTTTATACTAATAAACAAATCATGGTCGAAAGTTTTGAATCCTAGATTTAAAGGAGAATGTAAGAATGGAATTAAGTCCCAGACAATTAGTTGCAGAATTAGATAAATATATCATTGGTCAAGCAGAAGCCAAACGTTCAATAGCCGTTGCTATTCGAAATAGACAAAGACGGTTACGCCTTGAAGCTGAAATGCAAGATGAAGTAAAACCTAAAAATTTATTAATGATTGGTCCAACCGGAGTTGGAAAAACAGAAATTGCTAGACGTCTGGCCAAGATTATTAAGGCCCCTTTTTTAAAGGTGGAGGCCACTAAGTATACCGAAGTTGGTTATGTTGGTCGTGATGTAGAATCAATGGTCAGAGACTTGGTAGAGCAAGCAATCCGTATCGTTCGTGATGAAATGCGCCAAGAGGTTGAAGATGAAGCACGTGAAAAAGCAATTGATCGAATTGCTAAAGCACTAGTCCCTGGTAAGAAGAAAAAGAAGGAAGTAAAAAAAGATCCTAACAATGCCGGTGGCTTCGTCTTGCCAGATATGGAAGCTTTTATGCGCCAAATGCGTGGTGAAGTAGAAGCAGAAAAAGAAGAAGTGACGGAAGAAGTGGCTTCCAACCGTCGTCATATTCGCCAGCAAATTCGTGAGGGTGTGTTGGATAAACAAGAAGTGACTATTGAAATGGAAGAAAAGAAACTACAGTTAAACTCACTTAATCCTGCTATGGAGCAAATGATGGATATGCAAGAATCCCTCAACGCTTTAAGACCTAAGAAAATGATTCAGCGTACAGTGACTGTCAAAGAAGCGCTTAAGTTATTAACAGTAGACGAAGCAGACAAATTGGTAAACGAAGAGGATATTCATCAAAAAGGCTTAAAACTAGCTGAGAAAAACGGTATTATTTTTATTGATGAGTTAGATAAAATTGCCTCTTCAAGTAATCAATCGGGAGAAGTTTCAAGACAGGGTGTTCAGCGTGATATTTTACCAATCGTTGAAGGTAGTCAAATTCAAACCAAATACGGTATTATAAAGTCTGATCATATTCTCTTTGTGGGATCAGGTGCTTTCCATGTTGCTAAACCTTCTGATTTAATTCCAGAGTTACAAGGACGCTTTCCCATTCGAGTCAATCTTCAGGACTTAACCGCTGACGATTTTGTTAAAATTCTAACCGAACCTAAAAATGCCTTACTTATCCAATATCAGGCCCTTTTAGCTACTGAAGAGGTGACTGTTAACTTTAGCGATGAAGCAGTTCAGAAAATGGCCTACTATGCGGAAACCTTAAACCGCAATACAGATAATATTGGAGCAAGACGCCTACATACGATTATTGAGACAGTTTTAGAAGATTTATTATTTGAAGCAGCAGACACACCAATGGTAATTGAAATTACTGAAAAATACGTCGATGATAAATTAGCAGATAAGGTTGAGAATCAAGATCTTAGCCACTATATCTTATAAAGAAATGGGTGAAGCCTATGGTAACCATTCAAAATAGTTTTTTAAAAGTGGAGATAACTGAGAATGGGGCAGAAGTCCAGTCAATTACTGATCTAAAGACAGACTATGAATTTCTCTGGCAAGCAGACCCTTTCTATTGGTCTCGCAGTGCCCCCATCCTTTTTCCCATCGTTGGGCGCCTACAGGATGATCAGTATCTTTATGGTGGAAAATTCTACCAAATGAGTCGCCATGGGTTTGCTAGAGATTATACCTTTACTGTTCAAAGTCAAACCGAATCTTCTGCAAGTTTTTACTTAAAAAACAATAAAAACACGCTAGAATCCTATCCCTTTGAATTTTCGCTTCAGGTTAATTATGTTTTATATGATCATAAGTTAACAATTACTTTTGAAGTTTATAATCCTTCACTTGAAAAACCTTTATATTATTCAGTGGGTTATCATCCGGCCTTTAATCTCCCACATACAGTAGGAAGAAATTATCCGGAATTCAATCAAGTAAGTTACCAATTAAATCCAGAAGGGTATTATTATCTCTTACAAACTAATAATGATGGCCTAGTCAACTTAGAAAGAGCTAAGTATACAGAAGTGATTAATCAAAAGTTGCGTCACAAACAATTTAGAAATGATGCCTTAATCTATCAAGTGAGTGAAAAAGCTGAACTTATCTTAATGGATGCTATTAATGATGTTGAAATTAAATTTCGTTCTATTGGCTTTGACTATGTTGCTTTATGGTCTCCTTATCCTAAGCGAGCTCCTTTCTTAGCCGTAGAAGCATGGTCTGGCTTACCGGATATTGCCAATGAGCCTGAGCTATTTAAGCATAAACGGGGAATTCATAGTTTAGCCCCCCAATCCATCAGTACTCATGATTTGACGATGGAATTTTTCAAGGGTGAATAAAATTAAAAAGATAAAAATAGCTAAGGAAAATGCCTTAGCTATTTTAATTTATTTTTTTCTAGGATTTAAACCGAAGGTCACTCGACTTTCTTCTCCTTTAAGCAGTCTTTGAATATTCTCTCGATGACGATAGACCATCAAAACAGCCATAAAGGCAAAGCCCCAAGAATATACTAAAGGTTCTCGTAGAATAATCCAAATAGCGACCAGCAAAAAAGAGGTCATGGCAGCAATACTCACAATTGATGTCAATAAGAGAATGGTTATAAAGAGAGCGACCATGGCTAAAGCAATATAAAAGTTAAATGCCAATAGTACACCTACCGATGTCGCAACGATTTTTCCGCCACGGAATTGACTGAAAATTGGATAGGCATGTCCCAGAACAGCAGCAATAGCCGTTAGCATAATAGCTAAATCACTATCCGAGCCTAAGAGCTGTTGGGCCATTAAAACTGGAAGATAGCCCTTTAAAATATCCACAATAATAACCACAATGGCTGCAATCGGTCCAAAATTTCTGCCGATATTCGTACCACCAGAATTGCCTGAACCGAGGGTCCGAACATCGATATTGTGGATATATTTTGAATACCAGACACCTGAGGGAATCGATCCCGCCAAGTATCCGACAATAATCATTAAGATAGCTAACATTTATTAACCTCCTAGTTTACTATCTTCATTCTAACATGATTGAATAATTTTCACCAAGCGAATTTCTTAATTATAAAAATGCAATATTTTTGACTTTTAGGCATCAAAACAACTTTAAGTAAATCAAAAGTGTCAAAGCAGGATTTATTCTGCTATGATAATAGAGTTGGGAAATAGAGCCTTTATACTGAATAGATACTATCGTTAAAAGATTATTCAAAAAACGCATGACTATTTCTTATTAAATAACATTAAAAGGGTGAGAAAATGGCAAACAAAAATTCTAAAGTGAATTTAAGCAATTATAATGATGATGCCATTCAGATATTAGAAGGTCTAGAAGCCGTAAGAAAAAGACCGGGTATGTATATCGGATCGACTGATCAAAAGGGCCTTCACCATCTTATTTATGAAATTGTTGATAATTCTGTAGATGAAGCTCTATCAGGTTTTGCAAATCGAATTGTTGTGTCTTTAGAAGCAGATGGCTCGATTTGCATTACTGATAATGGCCGGGGCATGCCGATTGGTAGGCATGCTTCAGGGGTTCCTACGGTTCAAGTTATTTTCACTGTATTACATGCTGGTGGGAAGTTTGGCCAAGGTGGATATAAATCCGCTGGAGGGCTTCATGGAGTAGGAGCCTCGGTCGTAAATGCTTTATCTTCATGGTTGGAAGTGACGGTTATTCGAGAGGGATACCAATACCATATGCGGTTTGAAGAGGGCGGACGTCCTGCCAGCTCTTTAAAAAAGACTAAGCACAATAATCAATCAGACACTGGTACAAGTGTTCATTTTATGCCGGATGAAAAAATATTTGGATCTTCTGCCATTAACTATGAAACCATTTCCGAAAGGCTGAGAGAGTCAGCCTTCCTTTTAAAAGGAATTACCATTGAAATTCATGATCAAAGAAAAGACATTTCAGAGACTTTTCATTATGAAGATGGTTTACAAGATTTTATTCAATATCTTAATGAAGATAAAGAAGTCATGGGAAATGTGGTGGCTTTTTCAAGCCAATCAGAAGATTTTGAGATTGATTTTGCCATGCAGTATAATGATGGTTATTCAGAAACCATTCTTTCTTTTGCTAATAATGTTCGTACCAATGGTGGAGGCACGCATGAAACGGCCATGAAGACAGCTATTACCAAGGTATTTAATGACTACGGTCGTAAAATGAGTTTGATTAAAGAAAAGGATAAAAATTTAGAAGGGTCCGATATCCGGGAAGGACTGGCAGCCATTGTATCGGTTCGTATTCCTGAGCAATATCTACAATTTGAAGGACAGACGAAGGACAAATTAGGAAGTCCAAAGGCACGTACCATTGTTGAATCTTTTGTAACAGAGCACTTAGGTTATTATTTAGCAGAAAACGGTAATTGGGCGCAAACTATTTTAAGAAAAGCTTTAAAGGCTAGACAAACACGAGAAGCTGCTCGCAAAGCGCGTGAGGCTTCACGTTCTTCTAACTCTAATAAACAACAAGAACGCTTAATTTCAGGTAAGCTTACTAAGGCCCAGTCAAAAGATGCTTCAAAGAATGAACTTTATATCGTGGAGGGAGATTCGGCCGGTGGCTCAGCTAAATTAGGGCGTGATCGTAAATTTCAAGCCATATTGCCTTTAAGAGGTAAGGTCATCAACACTGAAAAAGCATCTTTAAGCGATATTATGAAAAATGAAGAAATTAATACCCTCATCTACACAATTGGTGCAGGGGTAGGGGCTGATTTTGATATTAAAGCTGCTAACTATGATAAAGTGGTCATTATGACGGATGCGGATACGGATGGTGCTCACATTCAAGTACTGCTTTTAACTTTCTTCTACCGCTATATGAAGCCATTGATTGAAGCAGGCAAGGTCTATTTGGCCATGCCGCCTCTATATAAGGTATCAAAGGGAAAAGGTAAGAATGAAAGAATCGAATACGCTTGGACAGATGAAGAACTACAAGCAAAAATTAAAGCAGTGGGACCAGGCTACATCTTACAACGTTATAAGGGGCTCGGAGAGATGAATGCGGATCAATTATGGCATACGACTATGAATCCTTCCTCACGCTTATTGATAAGAGTAACTCTTGACGATGATTCGTTATCCGAAAAGCGTTTATCGACTTTAATGGGTAGTAAAGTAGATCCTCGCCGTAAATGGATTGAAAAAAATGTTCAATTTACTATGGATGAAGAAGATTCTCTATTAAAAGAAAACACCCAAACCAACCACTCTCTAGCACAAGAAGACAAGGAAGCCTTGTTAGTGGCTAAAAACCCAGCTTCAAAAGCATCTGCGAAAACAAAAAATAAGCTATCAAAAAAAGAGCCGTCTATTGACCTTAATGAAAATCCAAGTAAGGATTTAGTGGATGAAAATGGACAAATTGATTTATTTGGAGGTGATTTATAATGACTGAACTAGAAAATAAAGGAGTCCAAGAATTAAATTTTTCATCGGTTATCGGTGATCGATTTGGTCGCTATTCCAAGTATATTATTCAAGATAGAGCGTTACCCGATATTCGCGATGGTTTAAAACCCGTTCAAAGACGTATTTTATATGCTATGTTTGCCGAAGGAAATACTGCTGAAAAAGCTTATCGCAAATCAGCCAAAACAGTGGGGAATGTGATCGGTAATTATCATCCACATGGAGATTCATCGGTTTATGAGGCCATGGTTCGTATGTCTCAAAGTTGGAAAAACCGCCAACCTTTGATCGACATGCACGGTAATAATGGTTCCATGGATGGCGACCCAGCTGCGGCAATGCGTTATACAGAAGCTAGGCTTTCAAGTATCGCCATGGAACTCTTAAGAGATATCCATTCTCAAACAGTCGATTGGATTCTGAACTTTGATGATACCATTGAAGAACCTCGTGTTTTACCCGCTCGCTTTCCTAATCTACTAGTGAATGGCGCAACCGGTATTTCAGCAGGTTATGCAACCGATATTCCTCCACACAACTTAGGGGAAGTCATTGACGCTTTAATTTATATGATTAAGCATCCCGATAAAATCAGTGTCGACCAGTTAATGAAGTATTTACCAGGACCAGATTTTCCAACGGGTGGTATTATCCAAGGTAAAGCGGGCATTAAAGAAGCCTATCAAACGGGTCAAGGTAAAGTTGTTATTCGATCTAAATTAGAAGTTGAAAAATTAAAGGGTGGTAAGTCTCAAATTGTTGTGAGTGAAGTACCCTATGACGTTAATAAAGGCAAACTTATTCAAAAATTAGATGAAATACGTCTTTCTAAAAAGCTAGAAGGGATTGCTGATGTTCGCGATGATTCAGATATTAATGGTGTTTCATTAGTCATTGAACTAAAAAGAGATGTAGAGGTCGAACCAATTCTTGCTTACCTCTATAAAAACACCGATTTACAAGTAAATTATCACTTCAATATGATAGCCATTCACGATCGTCGACCAGTCCTTTGTTCCTTAGAAAAAATGTTACAAGCTTACCTTGACCATCAAAAAGACATTATTCGTCGAAGAACTCAATTTCTTCTTAAGAAAGATCAAGACCGTCTTCATATTGTTGATGGCTTAATCCGAGTTATTTCTATTTTAGATGAAGTAATTACCACTATTCGCCAATCTGAAAACAAGGCCAATGCTAAAGATAATTTACACCAACAATATAATTTTTCAATGGCACAGGCTGAAGCAATTGTTTCCTTACAGTTATACCGTTTAACTAATACGGATATTGTTGGCCTACAACAAGAAAAATTTGAACTTAACGAAAGAATCCATATGTACGAGAATATCCTTTCTAATGCCAGTACTTTAGACAAGGTTTTGGTTAAGGAATTAAAGGAAATTAAGAAAAAGTTTAATAGTTTGAGAATGAGTCAATTAGAAGAGGAAGTGGAAGAAATTACCTTGGAAAAGACTCTTTTAATCCCACAAGAGCAAGTCTATGTGTCTGTGACTAAGGAAGGATACTTGAAACGTACTTCGGTTAGGTCATTTACGGCTTCCGATTCCACTGATTTAGGATCTAGAGATTTAGACTATCCATTATTTGTTCAAGAACTCTCGACTCATGATGCGATTGTGATTATCACATCTAAAGGTAATTATATTCATTTACCTGTTCACGAATTACCAGACATTCGTTGGAAAGATCTGGGTTTACATTGGTCTCAGCAATATCAATTAGATAAAGAGGAGTCCATCATTGCGGTGTTTGCGCAAAAAGCTTCGGACAATCCGAGTGAAGACCGAATTGTCATGATGACACAAGCAGGTCGCATTAAACAAACCCTCTTATCAGAATTCTCAACTTATCGATCCTATAAAACTCGGACAATGACTGCAATTAAATTGCAAGATGACCACGATCAATTAGTAGCAGCTCGATTAGCTAAAGCAGACAAGAACTATCAAATCGCCAGTATGACCCACCGCTCCTACGGTTTACGGTTTGATTTAGAACAAGTTTCAATTCAAGGACTAAAAGCACAAGGGGTCGTAGGTATGAAACTGAAAAAGGATGATTATCTTGTATCGATGCTCTTAATCGATCAAGCAGCTTCAAGACCACAAGTCTTCTTATTAACCAATCGAGGAAATCTTAAACGAATGGATAGTGAAGAACTGGCTAGTGCTAATCGCGCCAGTGTTGGAACGCTCATTCTAAAAGAAATAAAATCAAACCCCCATCGGATTTTAAAAGCTTTAGCCTTACAAAAAGGGAATATACCGATTATTATTCAAGGGGATACCGGTAAATCATTAGAGATGATGGCTTTTGATATCAATATTAGTAAACGCCAGAATAATGGCAGTCAGATTGTTGAGCTTGATCAACTAGGTAAGGTGATAGACATCCATCCTGCACGCTTGAAAATGTTAGATGAAGAATAAGATAAAAAACAAGTATCTGAACCAGATGCTTGTTTTTTATTTACAAAATCAACAACTAAAACTCTGTGTACTAAAAGAAAAAAACAGAAAGCAAACAACTGTTATAATCTTATTGCTACAATGAGCACAGAATACACTCTATTATTTTGTTTTTTCTAACAAAACACTGATATGTAAAGCTTAACGCTAATTATATAATTCACAATAACTGTTTACATTGAACTTTTCTTGTGTTATATTATGGGTGTAGAAATTGTCGGATCATTTTAAAAAAGGAGAATTAAAATGGAAATTGCAAATAAAACCGAATTAAATAAAGCATGGGATGGCTTTCAAGGAAGCAAATGGCAAAAAGAAATCGATGTTCGTGATTTTATTCAAGAAAACTATGCCTTATATGAAGGGGATGAAAGTTTCCTAGCAGATGCTACACAAAATACAAAAGATCTTTGGGACCAAGTGATGGACCTTAATAAAAAAGAACGGGAAGCAGGTGGCGTTCTTGATATGGATACTAAAGTAGTTTCTTCTATTACTTCTCATCAAGCAGGTTATTTAGATAAAGACAAAGAAGCAGTCGTTGGTTTCCAAACAGATGCTCCTTTTAAACGTAGCTTACAACCTTACGGTGGAATTCGTATGTCTAAGAATTCCTTAGAAGCTTATGGCTATGAGTTAGATCCAAAAACAGAACATATCTTTACACAATACCGTAAAACTCATAATCAAGGTGTTTTTGATGTCTATACCCCAGAAATGCGCGCTGCTCGCCGCTCTGGTGTTATTACCGGTCTTCCTGATGCATATGGCCGTGGTCGTATTATTGGTGACTACCGTCGTGTAGCCTTATACGGGGTAGAGCGTTTGATGGAAGAAAAGCAAAAAGATTTTGCTAACATCGGAAATGGTACAATGGATAACGATGTGATTCAATTACGTGAAGAAGTTACTGAACAATACCGTGCTTTACAAGAATTAAAAGAATTAGGCGAAATTTATGGCTTTGATATTTCACGTCCAGCTGAGAATGCAAAAGAAGCTTTCCAATGGTTATACTTAGGCTATTTAGCTGCCGTTAAGCAACAAAATGGAGCGGCTATGTCATTAGGACGTACTTCTACTTTCTTAGATATTTATATCGAACGTGACCTAGCTAAGGGCACATTGACTGAAGTCGAAGCACAAGAGTTAGTTGATCATTTCGTGATGAAATTACGTTTGGTTAAATTTGCACGTACACCAGAATACAATGAATTATTCTCTGGTGACCCAACTTGGGTAACAGAATCAATCGCTGGTATAGGTTTAGATGGACGCCCACTTGTTACTAAGAACTCTTTCCGTTTCTTACATACCTTAACAAACTTAGGTCCGGCTCCGGAACCAAACCTAACAATTCTTTGGTCACCATCATTACCTCAAGCCTTTAAAGAATATGCAGCTAAAATGTCGATTATATCTTCTGCTATTCAGTATGAAAACGATGAGATCATGCGTCCAGAATATGGTGATGATTATGCGATCGCGTGTTGTGTGTCTGCTATGCGTGTAGGTAAACAAATGCAATTCTTTGGAGCGCGTGCTAACCTTGCTAAGACATTACTTTATGCCATTAATGGTGGGGTAGATGAAAAATCTAAAGCGCAAGTTGGCCCTCAATATGCGCCAATTACATCTGAATATTTAGATTACGATGAAGTTTTGGCTAAATATGATGATATGATGGAATGGATTGTTGAGTTATATGTAAATACTTTAAATATCATCCACTATATGCATGATAAGTATTCTTACGAATCATTAGAAATGGCTTTACACGATACAAAAGTTCTTCGTACAATGGCAACTGGTATTGCAGGCTTCTCAGTTGCAGTAGATTCTCTATCTGCAATTAAGCATGCTAAAGTTAAAACAATTCGTGATGAAAATGGTTTAGTGATTGACTACGAAATTGATGGAGATTTTCCTAAATATGGAAATAATGATGATCGTGCGGATCAAATTGCTGTAGAATTATTGAAGAACTTTATGACAAAAGTTCGTAAACATAAAACTTACCGTGATTCATTACAAACAACTTCAATTTTAACTATTACTTCAAACGTTGTTTATGGAAAGAAAACTGGTAATACACCGGACGGACGTCGTGCAGGAGAACCATTTGCACCAGGGGCTAACCCAATGCATGGTCGCGATACCCATGGTGCTTTAGCTTCTTTACTTTCTGTGGCTAAAGTACCTTATGAGTACGCTTTAGATGGTATTTCCAATACCTTCTCAATTATTCCTAAAGCGCTTGGTAAAGAAGAAGCCACTCAAAAAGCTAACCTAGCTAATATGTTAGATGGTTACTCGACAAGTGGTGGACATCACTTAAATGTCAACGTCTTTAACCGTGACACCTTATTAGATGCGATGGAACATCCTGAAGAGTATCCACAATTAACAATCCGTGTATCAGGTTATGCTGTAAACTTTATCAAGCTAACACGCGAACAACAATTAGACGTTATTAACCGTACAATGCACGCTTCAATGTAAACTTTAAACAATTAATTAAAAACTTCAGAAAAAGGGACTGAATTTTATTTCAGTTCCTTTTTCTAAAAGTTAGATGGAGGAATTGAAATGTCAGAAGTAGCACAAGCAATTAAAGGCTATGTTCACTCCACAGAAAGTTTTGGTTCAGTTGATGGACCGGGTATTCGCTTTATATCTTTTATGCAAGGTTGTCGAATGCGATGTGAATTTTGCCATAACCCAGATACTTGGAAGATGACGGGTGGCAAGGAATACAGCCCACAAGACTTATTTAATGAAGCCATTCAGTATCGTGCTTTCTGGGGAAATGAAGGGGGAGTCACTGTATCAGGTGGGGAACCCTTATTACAGATGGATTTTTTAATCGAATATTTCAAAATATGTAAGGCCAATGGAGTACATACAACCATAGATACTTGTGGCCAGCCTTTCACTTATGAAGAGCCTTTTTTTAGTAAATTTCAAGAACTGATGATGTATACGGATCTGCTTTTGTTTGATATAAAACATATCGATCGTCAAGGCCATATTAAACTAACCGGCCATCCAAATGATAATATTCTTGAAATGTCACGCTATTTATCAGATATTAATAAAGCCGTCTGGATCCGTCATGTATTGGTTCCAACAAGAACGGATTTTGATGAATATTTATACCGTTTATCCGATTATGTAGCCAGTTTAAATAACGTCTTAAAGTTTGAAGTTTTACCTTACCATATGATGGGTGTTTATAAATACACTGCATTAGGCTATCGATACAAATTAGAAGGTGTAGAACCTCCAACTAAAGAAAGAGTCGAAAATGCCAACCGTATACTGCGCTGTGCAGAATATACCGGCTACCTAAAATCATAATAAAAAAATCTGTAACCATTCAAATTTAATGGGTGGCTACAGAATTTTTTTAGCAATTTTTTCTAATTAGTAATAAGATCAATTAACCGCCAACTAAGAATTTTGTAAAATAAGCGACAGCAATACCTACATAGTTACCTACAGCTCCTGCTAAAACTCCTAAAATTAAACCACTATCAATAAGAGACTTCCAATTAGCTGCTGCTGCTGTTAGAGAAGCTGTTGGACCACCGACGATACAACCAACAATTGAAAGAATCATGTATCCATATTCTATCTTAAATAGACGACAGATCAACAAGTGTAAAGTCAAACCTCCAACTAACATTCGAAAAACATAAAGTGTCATGGTTAAGGTAGAACCTACAAATTGCTGCCAGTCAACTGCAAAACTAATAGTTGAAAAAACATTAAGGATAAGAAGAGTCCTAAATCTAAATTAGCACATAGTTTATTATTGAGCTAGACCGATAAAACGGTCGTTAACAAGATTAAACGAACAGCCTTCCAAATAGTCTCCGGCATGTAAGCTTTTGAAAATGCTGTAGTCAAAATATTTATACCAAAACCAATGGTTAATAGCTAAGTAGTTTCTCTAATGGACCACTCTTTATCTGACATCAATGCTTTCGTGTCACTAGTTGAAGGTTCTTCTTCACTTAAATGATAAGGCCAAAACTTTTCCCAAGCTTTTGAAGCTTTAAGCATAGCTGGCGCGGCGAGCATAAAGTTTGTTAAAGGGGTAGCAATAACGTAATCTGACGCGTTAGCAGCCGCAATGGTTTGATGACTAGCATCTAAAACTGTTGCAATAGTCGTTAAGTTAGGAGTACCACCAGTGTAGGTCGCAACAAACATCCCAGCGATCTTTTATCCTTCATCCATATAAGGGGCATAATGAAGGCTAAGATAGTTGCAATCACCATAAGAGATAAAATACCTGAACTTAAAGCAATCACCGGATTTTTACTTTTTCAACTCAACTAAATCCATACTTAGCATGCAAATAATAATACGGACGGGAACTAGAAGTGAACTTATAGCATTATACACTTTATGACTGATAGGCACGACTCCTGTATTAGAAAAAATAATTCCAATTACAACAACAGTCAGGACCGGTCCTAACGATTTAAAAACTTTGTATCTTTGCAAGAATAACGCAACTGCGATCATGGATAAAATAATGAAGATAAGACCATTAGTTCTAGTTAAAACGCATCCACACAATCATGCCTTTATTATTTCTTTTATAATTCTACCATAAGTAGAAAAATATAATATTAAATTGTATTATCAATATAGCTAATCTTTATTAGAACAAAAACCTATAATCTAACTAAATAATCATGTAAAAATTTTTGAAAATATTTATTATTTTTATCTTTTTAAAAACTTACTTTAATTATCCTATGTCAATAAGGATTCAAAAATTTATTAAAAAGTGATAAACTTAGACTGTAATTTAATTTAGGAGGATAAATATGACAAAATACTTAGTTTTTGGGCATAAAAAGCCAGATACAGATACTATTGCTTCAGCCATCGCTTTTGCCTATTTCTTAAAGCAAGAAGGACACCAAGCAGAAGCAGTCGCACTGGGTGAAATATCAAGTGAGCCAGCTTTTGCTTTAGAAAAATTTGGTATCCAACCACCAAGAATTATTAATACAGCTGCTAATGAAGTGAGCCAAGTTGCTCTAGTGGACCACAATGAGCCACAACAATCAATAGACGATATTGATCAAGTTCAAATTGATTATGTCATTGACCACCACCGCATTTCAGGCTTTAATACAGCTCAGCCTCTTTATTACCGTGCGGAGCCCTTAGGGTCAACCGCCAGTATTCTTTATAAGATGTTTCAAGAATATGGCTATGAAATTCCAGCAGATATTGCCGGCATGATGTTATCTGCTATTATTTCAGATACCTTGTTATTTAAATCTCCAACAACAACCGAAAAAGACAAGGAAATCGCTGAAAAATTGGCTGAAATAGCCCAAGTTGATATTCAATCATATGGTTTAGAATTTTTAAAGGCTGGAGCTGATCTTAGTAAGCAATCGGATGAGGAAATTGTTGATGGGGATGCTAAAAACTTTGTCATGAACGATCAAAATATTCGTATTGGTCAGACAAACATTATCGGCTTTGACGAGATTTTAAGTCGTAAAGAAAATCTTTTAAAAGTAATGGAAGATAAGCGAAAAGAAATGAATCTTAAACTCTATGTGCTAGTGATTACGGATGTCTTAGAATCCGATTCTATTGGTTTGGTGGTAGGGGCGGATATTAGTGTTGTAGAGGCAGCTTTCAATACTAAAGTTGAAGATCATCAATTTGATTTACCAGGAGTAGTTTCACGTAAGAAACAAGTGGTTCCTCCATTAACAGCAGCATTTAACAAATAAAATGAATTCCAGCCCTCAACTTTATATTAAAGTTGGGGGCTGGAATTCATTATTCTTTTAATGAAAGACGTTTAATAACAGATGCCTGAGGTGTCACATAAAGTGTTTTTTGGCCTTCATAAATAACGAAGCCAGGTTTAGAACCGTTAGGTTTCTTTAAATGTTTAACTTGGACGTAATCAACAGGCACATTAGCAGATTGTGAAAATTTAGAATAATAGGCCGCTAATTGAGCAGCTTCTACAAAGGTTTCTTCACTAGGTTTATCACTTTCGATAATAACGTGGGCACCAGGGATGTCCTTTGCATGAAGCCACCAATGGTTTTTAGATGCTTTTTTGAGGGATAAGTCGTCATTTTGTTGATTGTTTCTACCGACATAAATCATGACACCATCACTAGATTTAAAGCGACGGGGTTTAGATTGGTTTTTTGCTCGCTTTTTACTTGAAGAAGGCTTCTGTCCCACATAGCCTTCATTAATTAATTCTTGCTTAATCGATTCAACATCTTCAAGATCAGCTTGCTTAAGTTGGACTAAAATACCTTCTAAATAATCAATCTCAGCGCGGGTTAAGCTTTCTTCACGATTAATATATTTGAGAGCATCCCGATATTTTTGATACTTTTTAAAGTAAACTTGAGCATTTTCAACAGCATTTAATCGAGGATTTAATTGGATATCCATTGGCTCGTCATTATTATAAAAATTAGCCAAGGTCACCTGGTATTCCTTATCATTAATTTGATAGGCAAAGGCATTTAAAAGTTCACCTTTAATGCGATAGTCATCAGCACTTGCTGCAACATGTCGGTCAATTGAAAGTTTTTTCAATTTTTTTTGATTTTTATCAATCACTTGCTTTAATTTATGAATAATATTACCCGATAATTGCTTGACCCTATCTAAATGAACCTTTTGGTGAGAATATGCATAAATTAATTCGGAAAGAGAATCGAAGGCCACTTCTGTTCCTGGTAAATTTGCCAATTTAAAAGCATAGAAATAAACATTTTTTTCCGTTTGATAAAGAGTAGGAGAGGGGAATTCAATGGCTGATTTTACTCTTTCTAAACTGGCCAAACTAGATAGATTCCCACCTTCATCAGACATCCAAAAAGCAATCTCTTGTGCAAGAAGTTTTCCCATTCCTTGTACGCATTGGAAGGCTCTCCCTTCTCTTAGAATCGCTTCATTCTGATGACTAAATTCAAACAATTGAGAATCATTCAATTCAAATAAGTTTACTTGTTGTCTGTTGCGGGGAGGTCGCTTGAATTCTGCTCCTGGAGTGAGTGAACGATAAGCGTTTTGACTATCTGGAACATGCTTAATACAATCAATAATGGTTTGTTTATTCTGGTCGACTAGAAGGATATTTGAGTGTCGCCCCATCAATTCAAAGGTTAGCAGGTATTCTTGGTCAACACCTATTTCATCACGACCGGTAAAATAGAAATCAATAATCCGATCGTTCTCATATTGCTTGATATCAATAATGAAGGCAGATTCCAAGTATTTTCTTAATAACATGCAAAACATAGGGGCCTGTTGTGGATTGGCTGATTTCTCTTGAGTTAAGTATAAAGAAAAATAATTCGGGTGAACCGAGGCGGCTAGGCGATGATTGGTTCGGTTAGCACGTATAACTATTTGTAATTCTTGTTCAAAGGGTTGGTAAATTTTATGTACACGTCCTGCTTTTAATTGTG
Organism: Facklamia sp. P12955; assembly: GCF_050409565.1. Classification (NCBI taxonomy): domain Bacteria; kingdom Bacillati; phylum Bacillota; class Bacilli; order Lactobacillales; family Aerococcaceae; genus Facklamia; species Facklamia sp. P12955. The sequence continues at coordinate 15,873 of NZ_JBNUPF010000012.1, read as the reverse complement.
ATCGTAACTCTTCTACTAAAGCTCGTGTAAAAAATCCGTCAAATGTCATCGTCTCACTCCTCAAAAATGTCTGTTATTTATTATAAAACAAATAGGCCCTTTAAGCTAGTAAGGGCCTATTGAAGTGATTTCTTTACATAGAAATGAATTATTTCACTATTGATTTGGCATAGTTAGAAGGACTAATACCAAATTCTTTCGAAAAAGCTCTTGAAAAATATTGGATGGAACCATATCCTAATTCATTAGCGATTTCAGAAAGAGTCATTTTAGATTCATGAATTAATAGCTTACTTTGTTTTAAACGTAAGCTGTTAATGTATTGTTTAGGGGTTTGTCCTGTATATTTATTAAATAAGCTTTGGAGGCTGGAGCGAGAAATATTGAAGACTTCTACCAGATCATTTACTTGATGAAGCTGACCGACATTCTCTTGGAGAAAATCAATGATTGATTGGAACAAGTCATTTTCATAATTTTCTCGCATGGAGGTAGACCTTTCAGTTTCTGTTTTATTCTCACCGTTGTGAATTTGCGTAAGTATTAATTGGAGACTTGTGACCATTTCATCATAATAGAAAGGACATTTATCCTCAGAAATAGCCGCTAAATTGACCAAGCGACTTACAAGTTGAATTTGACGATGACCAAGATGAATTGGCCTTTGAGCGATCGATTCGGCTAAGCCTTGACCAGAAAATAAAATGGAAATCAGTGTAGTCATCCCTTCTTCTTTAAAGGCAATTTGATTTTTTTGTCCTGGAAAAATTAACCAGGCGGAATTTTTTGATAAAAGAATCTGCTTATTATAGCTTACTTCTATCGAAGCTTGTCCTTGATCGACGATAATTAACTCATAGTAATTTTGTGGATGGTTGAGTATCCGTTCACCGCTTGAGTAGACTTGGTAATCAAGACCGAAGACATTTTCAATTTTAAGGCGTTTTATTTCTTTTTCTACCTTTATAGCTTCTTTTAAAGTAATAATTTGTGGTTCTTCATTTTGGCTGGGTTCCAAATAAAGTTTACATTCTGCAGTTAGAGAGAGGGTATTAAAGTATACACCCGCATTAAGCTGAACCGCATTTTGTAAGATAAAAAATTGAAAGGATTCTTTTTTATCTGGAGTATCCGTCATCACTAATAGAGCTAATCCTTTATGTTCAGTTAGGATAACTGGCTTATTAAAACGTAGTAGAGCTTGTGATCGATCCCTTTTAATGGTTACTAAACGATTAAAGGGTTTAATTTGTTGGTGGTTAGTCTTGACGGAGGTAAAATATTTCGAAGTGGCGTTCTTGGTCGATTGCTTATACATGGTAAACTCCTTTCTGCTTCTTATGTCTATTATATCTTAATTAGGATAAAAGCACTATTAATCTTTAGAAGTTAAAATTGTTCTAAAAATTATCTAAATTAACTTATATTTAAATAAGTTCTTTTAATTCAATGAAGCTAGAGTAAGAAGATTTTGTTTGTTATAATATATTTAAAATTTAAGATAAAGTAGGTAATGTGATGAAAAGAATAAATCGAATTTTGAAGTATGTGTTCGCTATTAACTTCTTTGGGATGATTCTCTTTATTTCTAAGCCATTTTTTACGAGAGTTTATGCAGAAGAAGAGGTTAGGGCTGAAGAAACTCAAGCAGTCAAAGAAGATACTAAAGTAAAATATGTAACCATTCGATCAATTGGCGATATTTTATTACATGATAGTGTTTATTGGAGTGCCCAAACTGGTTCAACGAGTTATCATTTTGATCCAATGTTTAAAGAAGTGGCAAAATATGTCGCTAATGCTGATATCACGACAGCCAATATGGAGACCTTGGTGGCCGGAAATCAAATGGGAGTATCTTCTTATCCTTTCTTCAATGTTCCAGATCAAATTGTCGATAGTCTATTAGCGATGGATGTAAATATTGTTTCAACCGCCACTAACCATACCATGGATTTCGGAGCTAAGGGGGCGCATCTTTCATTAGAAATTCTTAAAAATAAGAAAATGGAATATGTCGGATCCTATTCATCTTGGGACGATTACAACCGTCTACGGATCATTGAAAAAAATGGCATTCGAGTAGGATTTTTAAATTATACTTATGGTACGAATGGTAACCCAATTCCTCAAGATGAAAGATACTTAGTGACTCTGATTGATGAAGAACTTATCCCATTAGAAATTCAACATTTAAAAAGACAATGTGATGTAGCTATCGTTATTTATCAATTTGGCGAAGATGCTTTTTTACCAGTTGATTCTCAAATTAGATTAACTCAATTGGCTATTGATGCAGGAGCAAACTTTGTTCTAGGAGGACATTCTCACATTATGCAACCCATGAAACGTTTTAACGATCATCAAGGTGCTTGGTATTCTCATGGTAATTTTTTGTCCGGCCAAGTAAGAGCATATGAAAAAGTCGGTGGAATTGGAGAGTATACCTTTAAGATGGATGTTGATGGAAAAGTTACTTTAGATTCTATGCGATTGATGCCAACTTATAATGTTGGCTATCCAGAATGGTCTTTTTATCAAGTAATTCCATTAGCAAAGGCTCAAGACTTTGGTCTGTGGAACGGTGATCGTTTATATGAAGAAGTAGAGCAACGATTCACTAACTATGAAAAAGACCTTGATTTTGTACCTTATTTAGATTAACTCTATAAAGGATAGCATCTTTTTGCTCTCTATTCTGTATTTACAACTAGTTACTTACAAAATAGAGGATTGGGTGAATTATGAAAAGGATAATAGTTGTTTTAATGCTCTTTACTCAAAGTTTCAGTTTACCGAATGTTCATGCTCAAAAAGGTGAAATGACTTATCTCAAAAGCCAAACCGATAAAAATATGGTATCTTTAGAAGCTTGTCAAATACTTTTAAGAGATACCCCACTGACTTCTTCAAATAGTCAAGAAATAATCTCAGATAAAGAGTTACAAAATCAATTTGAAGCCAATCAAGTGCGCATGACAGCCATTAATGAACGCTATCAAATTTTGAACCAAGAAATTATTTCTATTCAAGAAGGGCCTAGCAATTCCTTGAACGAGGCAAATCTTGCATTGGAAGAGGTCATTGAAACTCTTTACCAAAATTTATCAATTGAGCAGCAAGATTTTGTTTCCCTATCTGCTCAAGAGCAATTAGCCTTAATCAGTCAAGATGAAACAGTTATAGAATGGCAAGCTTACATTGAAGAGTTGAATCAAATTTTGGATCAATATATTAGTGAACAAGCCGAATTAGAAGCAGAATACCAACAATTACTCTATGATAACGAAACTTTAGGGGATCAAATTCAAAGTAGTAAGGAAACAACGGCCCAACTTAGTCAATGCCAGCTTTATCCTTATTCAACAACTGCTTACCTTATCAATCAAGAAAATATGCAATTAGACGCTTCTGATCTAGCGACTTTAATCGTCTCAATCGATAATTATTTACAAAAGATTGTCCCCAAAGCCTATGCTAAAGTTACTTTTCAACAAATTTATGATCTTTTTAATAAAAAGATGACTGTTGAAGAACTAAATAATAAGCTTACTGACAAGGAAGTGATTGTATTAGATGATTTTACTTTTACCTCTTACCAATATGCAAAAGAATTGAGCTTATTTGATATCGAAGTGATGGCTTACCAAGCCTTGAATAATTATTATATAAATAATAAGGCTGAAGTTTATCACACTGTTTATAGTAATTTATTAAATCTAAAAGAAAGCCAATTACATTACTTTTATCTAATTAATAGTGAATTATTTGAAAATCTTAAGCATTATCTTGCAAATTATCTTAACCAGCATCAATTAATTAGTGATGAAAACATCCAACAAATTAAAACACTTCATGACCGTTATCAAATGAAATTAGTTTTATATAATGAGAATAATCAGACTTGGTCAGCTAATTTAGGGGCTGATTCGGGCTATTTATTAGAATATCAGGCAAAAGACTTACTTCAAACTCAAACGCCTAATAATGAATCAACAGATATGGCTAAAGAAGATGTAAAGCATGATCAGCCAGTAGATCAGGTCAAAAAGAACCTAAATGATAGAGGGTTACTTAAACTAGAAGATAAGCAAATAGCAAATGAAACGGATAAACAGGATAATTTAGCCTTCTTAAAAGACAAACTAGCCAATAAGACTAAAGGCAAAAAAGCCAGTAATTTAGCTAAACCCTCTGATAAAGATAAAAATATCAAAGACAAGACGCAATCAAATGATAAAAAATCACAACTTTTACCAACTACTGGTGAGCAAAAGTTCTATCTCAATATCGCATGGTCTCTATTGATAATTGGCTTAATCGCCTTATTAATTAACCGCTACTTTAAACAGCTTCAGCATAAAAAGCGAATACAAGATCATCTTTTCAATGAGGAGGATCTATTTTAGTTTCACTATTTAAAAACTTTCGATATAATAAACCTAATCGAAAGGGGCGTTTTATATGGATATAAATGATTTTAATGAAGCAGTTAAGCACTTTAAGCAAATAGATAGTCATGAAGCTTTTGAATTAATAGAAGCAAAAGAAGGGAATCTTATTTTTGTAGGTCGTGAGACTTGCCCATATTGCCGTTTGTTTGTTAGTAAGTTAGCGGAAGCTGCGATTACAAGTGATTTAAATGTTTATTTCTTACATTCACAAACTCAAAATGACCTAGAAGGAACACAAATGTTCCGTGAAAAATATAACGTTGTCACAGTTCCTGGATTAGTTTATGCTGATTCGAATCGTACAGAAACAGTTTGCGATTCTTCTATGAAAGTAGAAGAGATTATTGATTTTGCTAGAGCATACTAGCTTAGTTAACAGAGGAGAGTAACATTGCAAGACAAACAAAAACAAGTAAAAACTCCTAAAAGCCCAATTGTCTGGTTTTTCATTATGATTATTCTATTCTCAGCTACCATGTTGTTACGGCTAAAAAGTGACTCTATTCAAGAAGCAGGTCAAAGATTTGGAATACAATCTCAAGTTGCTAAGGAATCATCTGAATCCTTAGCACTTTCAACAACAGAAATAACTGAGTCAAGCACTAAGACCAAGCCTGACCAAACTAGTCAAACAACGGTTGAAGAAAGTTCTACTTCATCTCAAGAATCTGATCAAATCAGAATCTCAACAACTATCGAAACGATAGAAAAAATTGAATCCAGTGAAAGTTTTGAACAAGCCTATACTCAATTACCACCAGCTAAAACTTATTCTATTTTTCAATTTAAAAACAATGAAATTCAAGATCGATTTGTAAAACGTGCTTTTGAAGTGATGATTCAACGTCTCATTGATGAAGATAAATTTTTCTCTGCTGTAGATTATCAATTAACTATCGATCCAACATTGGACGATAATATCTATATTTTGCATCTAGAGGAAAAATACGCTGATCAATTAATAGAACGAGGGTATTACCGCTTTGATTATCGTGGAAAGAAAGTTACTAAATATTAAGTCAAAAAGCTCGGTACGGATTTAAGTGTCCTTATCGAGCTTTTTAAATCATAATTCTTTACTTAGCCAAACCCATTCCCAAATTTGATCGAATTTGCGTTCAAATTTAGGAAAATTTCCTCTGATTATGAAACTTTAGGTTTTTAAAAATCGATCTGATTTTGTTGATGAATCGGTAGACATGTAAGCAAGTTGATGATTTCTTTGGCTTTTAATCGACTTTCTAGTTCTTGATAGAGTAAATTTTTAAGTGTCCATTCATCATGCTCTGCTAATAAATACATAGCAATATTTGCTGAATGTTGATATGCTCTGCGAGGCGAAAAAGGGTAGGCATAGGCGAAGCCAATTATCTCTTGATCCATAAGAATTAGAAGAACGGCATGACTTTCTTGATAGCGAGTGACTTTTTCTTCAAATTTTTGGTTAGAAGGAACAGGACTTTCCAAAGTTAGCTGACTGTTTTGAATAAAGTCTTATAAATTGTTTGAATATCGTCAATATCACAAGGTCTAGCATCCTTGATGCTTATAAGTGGCATAAGACACCTCCTTTTGATATTCTATAATAAATATTTGAGCTTAAAATCAAAAATCATTGAAAGCGTTTACCTTTATAGTTATAATGAAAGTGTCAATTAAGTTAGAAAGGATGATCAGATGAGTCATAAAGTTTATACCAATTATTGGATGAATCGTCGTGATAATGTTGTGAAAGAACATGGATCTTACGCTACAGAGTCAGAAGCTCTCAGAGGGATAAAAGCTTGGTGGGAATTACAAAAAGATAATTACAAAGATGTTGTGGAAAGACGAACCAATTCAGGAGCTTTAGAAATCACTTACGGGGATAATAATTATTATTATCGTATTGTTGAAAGGGAGATGGATGAGGAACTTCCTTCATTGAAAGTAAAATTAAGGAGTCAAGGAGAAATTGAATCCTTAAGGAAGAAATATTTATTAGAAGATGAGCAAGTTTTATTTGATGAATTAGCCGAGCCTTATCGCGACCGTTTAGTCGAGGCTATGGGAGACGGTAAAAAAGTTCAAGATTACATATACGACCTGCAAGGTCGCATGATACGTCCTCTAAAAGTTGATAAATAATAAAATAAAAGAAGCTGAATATCCAGCTTCTTTTTTGTATGGTTTAGTAATAGTATTCATTACCTGAAGACTCAGGAGCGTAATCTACGCCTTCGTTAAAGATACCAGATGGATTCCAAAGAAGAAATTCAGTAATTCCATTTTCTTCCAAAGCAACAATTTGTTGTTGAACTTGAAGAGGTCCATATTCTTGATAGGTACCAGGTGCCAGATTCCAGTCAGTAAAGTCTTGTAACCATGGACGACTATTTGCCGCATTGGTAATATTTTTTAGGATGAGGTTTTCAGAATACATATATTGATCAACTAAGTTATAAGGTTCTAAGTCAGGAGCCGGTATACCAAAAAATCCTAAACCCCAGTGAGAAGGGTAGATCATAGAAGAAATCGTATCGACTCTTTCAGCAATTTGTTCAAAATTTTGACCGATTCCACGTACATCAGGAGCGTCCCCAGCAATTGCAGTATATCCAAAGATATCAGCTGAAACATCTGCGCCATATGGGGCTAATTTATCATTGGCTTCTTCTAAGAAATCATTAATGGCATAAACCCTTTCTTGTCCAAATTTTTCAGGGTCATCGGTTACATAGGTTTGATAGTTACCAATATTATAATCTAGTTGATCTGAGAAAGTTTGGAAACCTTCAGGGAAACGAACATAGTCAAATTGAATATCTTTAAAACCTAATTTAGCAGCTTCGATAGCAATAGTAATGTTGTAGTCCCAAATTTCTGGAAGGAATGGATTAATAAATTTAGCACCATTACCATCCTGCCAAATTTCTCCTGTTTCACTATCTTTAAAGGAATATTCAGGTTTGGCTTCAGCCACTAGTCGATCTTTGAAAGTTACAATGCGAGCGATTGGATAAATTTGACGTTTTTCTAATTCTTTCAAAAGTTCTTTAATATCTACATTGTTATAAGAATTTTGATTAACTAAAGGATTGTCTGTTTCTAATTTTGTTTGAATAACCCCCTCATCATCCTTAAAATCAATAACCACTGCATTTAAGGCGGTGGTTTCAACATAATCTAATAGGTAGTTTAGTCGTTCAGGATCAGAAAAAACAGAAGGAGCAAGATAAATGCCTTTAACACCTTCTTCAGGATAGGTAATATCGATGCCTGAATCATAAAAGAGGACAGAAGGTAGTTTCTCAGGTGCGGTAAGAATAGGATTATTGTGAGGCGATAAGCCCTCATAAGTATTATTTTCTCCTTGATTAATGCGGTTGTTGAATGCCACTACTTCTTCATCTGAATAGGCTAAGACTACTTCTGGAAGTTGGACTTTTTTGGCTTCTTTTTTATCTTCTACTTTTGGTTTACATGCTACTAGCAAAAGCATTAAAAAGGAAAGTAAAGTCAATTGTAAAATGCGTTTTTTATTCATTTAAATCACCGCTTTCTAATTATTTGCCTGTAAGATTAACAAGGTAGACTTTTAAATTAACTAAGAGTGTATTTAAAGGTTCAAAGTATTCGAGAATTTGATCTAAGTTCATATTATTTTCCGTATATAAAAGATTAACATTATCAAAAACAGCGAAGAAACTCTCATGATCAATTTCTTCACTAGTGATAGATTGATAAGACTGATCTTCTATTTCAATGTTTTCAAGATAATTAGAAATATAGATATCTGTTTTATCACATAGATTGGTCGTATATTCAATAACTTTTGTTATTTGATCTTTGGGAAGTTGATCGTTTTCTGGTATGTCTTTAAGCTCTTGGCATAATTCAAGTAATTGCTGACGGCTTTCTTCCATTTCAGCTAATAAATCTTTGCGCTTTGCGATGTTTTTGTTAAGAGGATTATCACTCTGTCCAAAGCCGGATAAATCTTCACTTAAATTAATGGTCGCTTCAAAATCTTGTTGAAGATCCAATTCACGGTTTTGAATTTCACTAATATTTCCAATAATTAGAGTAACATTGTCTTGGATGAGACCAACAGTTCGTTTAGCTCTTTCTAATGAGTTTCCACAAGCAATAATGAGAATAGATAGGCTTAGGAGGATTAATATTTTTTTTGTTTTCATCGTTTCTCCTTGTCATTCATTTATAGTTTATCTAAATTGAACTTTTTAATACATCTAGTATATAATAATAGGTATTGTAAACACAAATATTATAACAAATTAGAATTAATTTGGACAAGGAGGATTAAATGACGACCACTTTTATCATAACGGCTATAATCGTAATACTGGATCAAGCTTTAAAAATATGGACCCAAAATCATTTAACGCTAAATCAAACGCTAGAAATTATTCCTGATTTTTTTCAGTTAAACTATATTCATAATACAGGAGCGGGTTGGGGCTTATTTGCCGGCCAACGTTTTTTCTTAATAGGGGTAACTTTTTTAGTGATTTTCTATTTAGTTTATTTAATTTGGAAAAATCGCTACCATAGCCCTTGGACTAAACTTGCTTATGCACTTTTATTAGGAGGGGCAGTTGGCAACTTAATTGATCGTTTAGTGAGAGGCTATGTAGTAGATATGTTACAGATTCGTCTGTTTGATTTTCCAATTTTTAATTTGGCAGATGTGGCGCTTACTCTAGGCGTTATTTTATTGATTATAATGGTTATATGGACCGAAGAAGGAAGTGATTTAATTTGACAGAAGCATTAAAGCTCTCTAATAATGAAGCAGATCAAGACCGTTTAGATAAAGTTTTGACTAATTATTATCCAAATTTTAGTAGATCGCAATTACAAAAATTAATTAAAGAAAAAAGAGTAAAAGTTAACAATCAATTTTTAAAAGCTAACGCCATTTTAAAAGGGGATGAGATGATTACGATTGATTTTCCTGAAAAAGAAGCCAGCCCTGAAGAATTCGAGTTGATTGCTGAAGTGATGGAGTTAGAGATTATCTTTGAAGATGACAGTTTTTTGCTTGTTAATAAACCAGCTGGGATGGTTGTCCATCCTGCTAAAGGACACACTAACGGAACTCTAGTGAATGGCCTCTATCATTATTTAGGAAAAGCGCTATCCCAAGGCTTTCAATCTTACCGACCAGGAATTGTTCATCGAATTGATAAAGATACCTCTGGTTTATTAGTAGTAGCAAAAAATGATCAAGCCCATCGTCACTTAAGTCAACAATTGGTGGATCACACCATGGGGAGGACTTATGTCGCTTTAGTTAATGGGCAAGTTGAAAGCGACTTCGGACATATTGAAATGCCTGTTAAACGTGACCCATCCAATCGCTTAAGATGGCATGTGGATCCCTCGGGTAAAGAAGCTATTACTGATTTTCAAGTGCTGGAACGTTTTCAATACGCCACATTAATGCAATTAAAGTTACAGACTGGTCGGACTCACCAAATTCGCATCCATATGGAAGCTATAGGTCATCCAATTATAGCCGATCCACTTTATCGCAGAAATCTTCAAAATTTACCGGGGGAATTAGCTAATCAAAAAGACGGGCAACTATTACATGCAAAGGCCATTGATTTATTACATCCTGTTACAGATGAGCCCTTACATTTTGAATGTCCATTGCCCTTAAAGATGCAAAAAATTATAAATAGTCTAAAATAGTTAGAAAAGGAGGGAAGTAGAGATGTCTGAGACTAATCAAAAGATTTTAGCTAAGATCCGAAATTTATTGACTTTAGCTGAAGATGGCGGAAATGATGAAGAGAGCCAAACTGCTTTGCTGATGGCTCAAAAACTGATGTTAAAACATAAAGTCTCTCAGCAAGAAGTTTCTGATAAAAAAAGTCCAGAAATCATTTTACGCTCCTTATCAGTCTATAAACGCTTGTATTGGTGGGAAAAAGTTTTAGTTAGGATTATCGCCGATAATTTTCGTTGCATGTTTTATATCCAAAGTAACCGATTACCTCATCAGCATTCGGTTCAACGCAAAATTGTTTTAATGGGTTTTCCAGAAGATGTGGATCTTGCTTTTCAAATGTTTAATTTAGCAGCGGATACAATGAAGTATTATTCTAAAATTCATCTAGCTGAATTAAGTGAAGAAGATTTAAGCAGCAATCCTCTATCTCAGTTGAGAAAATCCTATTATCAAGGATTTATGGACGGACTTAAGGAAAAGTTTGATATCCAACGTCAAGCCATGATGAATGAAAATGAAAAGTATGCCCTGATTATTCAAACGCCAGAAGCTGTCAAAGAAAAATTTAACCGAGAAATAACGGGTTCACTCACATTTAATCAACCTTCCTTTTCGCGATCTAACCATGCCTATCAAGACGGCTTTCAAAAAGGAAAAAATGTCAATCTCACCCAAGCTCAGATAAATCACCAAGCAGAGTCCAATCATTAAAACAATTTTATGATTGGATGTTTACTATGATTGAAGCCAATCGGCGTCTCTTAGCCAAATGATTAATTGTAGAATGGATCTTTTTATATGAGCAAGTCAAATTCCGACGATTTATTCTGCTTTAAAAATTGGAGATTCGGTTTTTATTGATGATGGGGTAATTATTACAAAAGTGAGTAAAGCAAATGATAAGTATGCTGTATTAGGGATAAAAAAGTAAAGAGAAGATCCAAGCGCCAAAAAGCTGAAAAAGGGACTTCACTTTCCTCAAACAATTTTTGAAACAGATATTTTAAATTAAAAAGACAAGCAAGGTATCGCTTTTGCTTGTCAATGTGCCGATGTAATTGCTTGCTCATGCATTAGAACTGCTCAGGATATTAAAGAAATTCAAAAACAACTTCAAATTGAATTAGGTAAGGCTGCGAGTTATATGCCAATTATGGTTAAAATAGAAACCGTCCAAGCCATTACGAAGCTAGCTGAAATTATCTTACAACTGCGAGCTAGCAGCCTTTCGCTTTAATGATCGCGCGTGGCGATTTAGCTGTTGAAAGAGTTTATATTCGCTTAGCCGAACTTCCACAGCCAATCATGTGGATGGCTGAAGCAGCTGATGCCCCCGTCGTTTGGGGCACAGAAGTCTTCGATAAATTAATTAAAACCGGTGTGCCGAGTCGCTCTAAAGTAACAGATGTTACTGAGGGAGCTCGCTCAGATTGTGTCATGATAAACAAAGGCGATTATGCAGTGGCAACGATTAAAATGCTTGATCCTATCTTTAAAAGAATGCAAGGTCGCCTCGACCAAAAGACACCACAACTTAGCGTTCTAAGTCGTGCAAATCTAGGGTCTACTCCTCCTCTTGACAAGTAAAGAGTTGAGGATAGTTATGGCACTCTGGATTGCGCGGATGACAAATTCTCCTACCGAATAGGATTAAAGATTGATGGGCTTGAGTCCATTGGTCTTTATCCAAGACCTCCATTACACGATTTTCAACTTGACGAACACTCGCACCAGGATCAACAATCTGATGATGGAGGCAGATACGATGGATATGCGTATCCACTGCAAAGGCAGGAATTCCAAAGCCGACACTCAAGACCACGTTGGTTGTTTTACGACCAACTCCGGCCAGGGCTTCAAGATCTTTACGATTACCAGGAATTTCACCTTGATGGCGTTCCATTAATTGATTGGCACATTTGTGGAGATATTTTGCCTTGTTGCGATACAAGCCGATTGTTTTTAAATAAGGCATTATCTCTTGCGGGCTCGCTTTTGCAAGTTCTTTAGGACTAGGGTAGGCGGCAAATAAGGCAGGCGTCACTTTATTAACCGCTACATCGGTTGTTTGAGCACTCAATAATACAGCTACTAATAATTGATAGCGGTTTGAGAAATTTAATTCTGCTTTAGCATCTGGAAATAGAGCAATGATTTCTTCTAATACATGACGTGCACAGTGGTTAGTTAGCATAATAAAACCCTTTCTAAAAATTAATCAATTATCAGTCTTTAATGACTATCATAAGTAATCTCTGTCAATTTCTCAAATATTTTTTTACAGATAAAAAGATAGTCATCCACAAGATTTTGTGTTAGTATTAAAAAAACGACACTACATCTTGTGTTATTTTTTAATTTAGGAGGAAACCATGGCTATGATAGTTATTGGAGGAATGATTGGAGCTGGCAAAACAAGCTTAGCGACTTTTTTAGGTAAGGCCTTAAAGAGCCAGGTGTATTACGAAAATGTAGATGATAATCATATTTTACCCTTATACTACACCGCAAGTGAAGAAGAACAAGAAAGAAAAAGGTATCCATTTTTATTACAATTAGACTTTTTGTCCAGTCGTTATCGTGATATCAAGAAAGCTTTTTATCACCCACATAATATAATAGATCGTTCCATTTATGAAGATTGGTATTTTGCCAAGGTCAACCATCAAGCGGGTAAAATTTCGGACGAAGAATTTATTATTTATGAGAAATTATTAGACAATATGATGGAAGAATTAGAAGATTTACCCAAAAAAGCACCCGATCTGATGGTTTATTTACATGGATCTTTTGAAAGCATTTTAAAAAGAATCAATCAAAGAGGTCGCGATTTTGAACAAGACCCTGAATTAATCGAGTATTATTATCGTCTATGGCAAGGTTATGATGATTGGGTAGATAACCATTATCATGCTTCCCAAGTTTTAAAGATATCGATTGATGAATTGGATGTCTTAAATAATCCTGCTGATGCAAAAAAAGTGATACAAATGGTTATTGTTAAACTAGAAGAGCTAGGGGTTCCTGCCGATGGATATGGACAAGATTAAAGACTTTAGCAAAACTTATTTAAGACAAGAAAAAAGTGGGCATGATTGGTTACATATCCAACGGGTGGTTGCCAATTGTGAGCAAATAATCAAATATATACAAGAGCCTATTAATGTTGATGTTGTTTTGGCAGCTGCTTATACCCATGATTTATTAGATGAAAAAATAAAAGTTGATTACCTCCTTACGGAAAAAGATGTAAGACATATACTTAAAGAAGCCCAAATGTCTCTGGAAGAAATAGAGCAAGTCTTAAGTATTATAAAAAACCTCTCTTTTGCTGCCAATTTAATAGAAAAACAACACTTAACATTGGAAGGCCAAATTGTTCAAGATGCCGATCGCCTAGATGCAATCGGTGCGATTGGTATTGCTAGAACTTTCTACTACGGAGGTAGCAAGGGGCATAGTCTTTATGATCCGAAAGCTGTTCATACTTCGGCACAAGCTGTATGCTCCAAAGAAACTTATCGTCAAGTAAGAAACGTACGCCAACATTTTGATGATAAGTTATTAAAGCTCAAAAATTTAATGAATACTAAAGCTGGGCAGGAAATGGCTAAAAATCGTCATCAGTTAATGATTGACTTTCTACAAGCTTTTGATCAAGAAACCCTCTCAAATACCAATCAATTGAGTTAAATGGCCTGGGCAGTTGACTATAAAGTTTTCAAGATTGAAATAATTCTTTAAGCTTGTTATACTCAAAGAAGTAAACGAATACAATTAGGAGGCCCTATATGAAATTCTTTTTAGATACTGCAAATGTTGAAGAAATTAAGCGCATCAACGACCTAGGTTTGGTGGATGGCATTACTACTAATCCTACATTAATTTCTAGAGAGGGAAAAGATTTTGAAACAGTTATCAAAGAGATTTGTTCAATTGTTGATGGACCTGTTTCGGCTGAAGTCATTGCCTTAGATTATGAAGGCATGGTTAAAGAAGCTAGACAAGTTGCCCAATGGGCAGATAATATCGTGGTTAAAATTCCGATGACTGAAGCAGGCTTAAAAGCTGTTAATACATTGTCTAAAGAAGGAATTAAGACTAACGTCACACTTATTTTCTCAGTGGCTCAAGGCCTTTTAGCGGCTAAGGCAGGTGCCACATATATATCTCCATTTATTGGACGAATCGATGATATGGGAGAAGATGGTATGGAATTGATTGCTGACTTACGCTTAGTTTTAGATAACTATGCATTAGACGCTGAAATTATTGCTGCTTCCATTCGTCATATTGGACATTTTGAAGCCACAGCTGTTGCAGGAGCAGATATTGCAACGGTACCCGGCAGTCTATTCCCTAAATTATGGTCTCATCCATTAACTGACAAAGGAATTGCTGGCTTCTTAAAAGACTGGGAAGCTTTTCAGCATAAACAATCTAAATAAAAAGAAAAAGGATCTAGCTTTTAGATCCTTTTTAATTAATTATTTTTAAAAATTTAGACCAGTCAGATAACCCACAAAGGCCACAATCATTAAGCAGGATAATCGGGCAGTTGCTAAAAATATCCCTTTACGGCTCTTATGACGGCAAAGATAGATAGCTATTAGACCACCTAAGCCCCCTAAACAAAAGGTGGCTATTAATAAGCTTTTTTCTGAAATACGCCAAAGCTGATGTTTGGCTTTATATTTATCAACAGCATAGAGTGAAAAAACAACAATATTCCAAAGACCAAGCAGTCCTATGACAAAGTAAATATAAGTCGGCATAAGTCACCTTTCTATTAATAAGTTAATATTATTATAACGCTAAACGGGCTAAATAGAGCGATGGTTCTTGCAAAATAAACTGATTATTAATTTAAGCAAAACATTTTTCTAAAGACAAGTAAATGAGTTATAATGGTTATAACAAAATGACAGAGGAGAATGTATATGATAGATACAAGTACTTTATTATTGATACTCGGATTGGTTATTATTTTAGGAGCCATTTACTTCTTATCACGTAAAAGTAAAGATTCAAATAATAAACCTCAGGTTACTGACAAGACTATGAACGATCCTTTAGGTCCGGTTCATATTAATTCTGATATTGATTCTTCAACCAATGCTTTAGGGGAAGATCCGTTCAAAGATAACGTTCCTTTACGTGAAGGTCAAGCAGCTCAAAAAGCTCAGCATTATAATGATGAAATAGGAGTAAATCCTGATGAAGCAAGTGAAGCAGAGGACGGAAAAACTCCCCCCCTAAATAATAGTCAAAACGCATTTACCTCAAGTGAATCATTCGACCATTCTTCTTATCGTTTTGTTCACTATCAAGAACTAATTGATAATAATGGCTTAAAAGATGAATGGGTGCAACTTGAAGGGAAAATCGCATCGTTCTTTACTGAAGATTTAGGAGTAGAAGGCGCTATCGCCTTAGGTTCTTTATCTACTAGCCAAGAAGAACCCGTTAATCTTGTAGCTTTAAAATTCATTAACGAGACGGACCAAACGCTAAATACAGAAGATCATGTCAAAGTTTATGGTAAGATGCAAGGCTTAAAAGTTTCTAATAAACAGCTTGTTCCAGCCATGTTAGTCGATCATTTCGAAAAGATTTAAAAACACCTGTCAACCGTAAATGAAAATGTCCTGAAATTTTAAAAATTTGCGGGATAAAACT